>NZ_JBQLZP010000565.1:0-19377 GCF_052168335.1 Roseicyclus sp.
CCACCTCATGGCCCGCTCGCTCCAGCGCACCATCCCCGAGCGGATGAAGGACGCGCTCCGCCGGGTCGAGGGCGCCTTCTCCGTCGTCGCCATGACGCGCACCAAGCTCATCGGCGTGCGCGACCCGCTCGGCGTGCGGCCGCTCGTCCTCGGCCGGGTCGGCGACGGCTACGTGCTCAGCTCCGAGACGTGCGCCCTCGACATCATCGGGGCCGATTTCCTGCGCGAGGTCGAGCCGGGCGAGATGGTCGTCATCAGCGAGGGCAGGCTCGAGAGCTTCAAGCCCTTCGAGCCGCGCCGCCCGCGCTTCTGCATCTTCGAGCACGTCTATTTCTCGCGCCCCGACTCGATCATCGGCGGCCGCTCGGTCTACGAGACGCGCCGCCAGATCGGCGTGGAACTGGCGCGCGAGGCGCCGGTGGAGGCCGACCTCGTCTGCCCCGTGCCCGACAGCGGCACGCCCGCGGCCATCGGCTTCAGCCACGAGAGCGGCATTCCGTACGGCATGGGGATCATCCGCAACCAGTATGTCGGCCGCACCTTCATCGAGCCGACCGAACAGATCCGCAACATGGGCGTGCGGCTGAAGCTGAACGTCAACCGCGCGCTGATCGCGGGCAAGCGCGTGGTGCTGGTGGACGACAGCGTGGTGCGGGGCACGACCTCGCGCAAGATCAAGGAGATGATCCTCGACGCGGGCGCGGCCGAGGTGCATTTCCGCATCGCCTCGCCGCCCACGGCCTGGCCCTGCTTCTACGGCGTCGACACGCCCGAGCGCGAGAAGCTCCTCGCCGCGACCATGTCCGAGGAGGAGATGCGCCGCCACCTCGGCGTGGCCTCGCTCCGCTTCGTGTCGCTCGACGGGCTCTACCGCGCGGTGGGCGAGGCGCAGGGCCGCCGCACGGGCCGTCCGCAATACTGCGACGCCTGCTTCTCGGGCGATTATCCCGTGCGGCCGACGGACATGGTCGCCAAGGGCTTCGAACTGCCCGAACCCGCCGAATAGAGCCGCCGCGAGTCGGCTGCCGGGTCAAGGATCGCCGCAGGCGACCGCGCCCCGCGGGCGCGGCTCGTCCTTGAGGCGGCGGGCGACTCGCATCCATCATCGCGATGGCCTGTTTGCTGGCAGACCTGCCGGCAAACGGCCTCCCCAGCAGCAATCCGTCGCTGTCCCAATCACCGCCGCCCCCGTTTCCGCGCGGCCGCGCGCGGGGAACCCGCGCGCCGGGCCCAACCGGAGATGCGGCCGAAGGCCGGAGCCTCCGGACGGGAGCGCCCCCCTCCGACGAGAAACGCCGCCCCTCGGGGGCGGCGTTCGCGTCGGACCTCGACGACCGGATCAGGCGCGGCGGAGGGCCTTCCAGGCGCCGGTCACGACCAGTGCCGCGATCACCGCCTTGACGGCGTCGCCGAGCAGGAAGGGCGCGGCGAAGCCCGCCCAGACCGATGCAGCCGAAAGGCCGGCCCAGCCCGCCTCGATCCCGAGGGCGCCGGCGACGCCGAGCGGCCAGGCGAGGCCCGGCAGGTAGAGCGCGGCGGAGGCGACGAGCGCCACGAGCGCCGTGCCGAGGAGGCCGCGCGCGAGGCCCCGCTCCGCCGCGAAGCCCGCGATCCAGGCCATGGCGACGAAGCCCAGCAGGAAGCCCGCCGTCGGCCCCATCATGTAGGCGATGCCCGCGCCGCCGTTCGAGAAGACCGGCAGGCCCATCGCGCCCTCGGCGAGGTAGGTCAGCACCGCCGCCGCGCCCAGGCGCGCGCCGAGCGCGAAGCCCACGAGCAGCACCGCCAGCGTCTGCAGCGTCATCGGCACCGGCCAGAACGGGATCGAGACCTGCGCGGCGAGCGCGATCAGCAGGCTGCCGCCCACGACCAGAAGCGCCTTGCGGGCGAGCCCCGCATCCCCGATCGTCGCGGCGAGAAGTGTGGTGTCGCGGCCCATGTGCGCCCTCCAGTGCGGCAAGATCCCTTGTCGCCCCGGTATTCCCGGCAGCATCTGCAAAGTCAAGCAAGGGGCAGGCGGCGCGCGCGATCTGCCGCGCCCGGACCTCCCGGACCCCGCCCCGCGCGCGCCCGCGACCCCGCCGCGACGCCAGAATCGCCTCCGCCCGGTCCCGCGGTCCATGCTTCGTCCCGTGGCCGCAACGCACGCCCGGAGATCGCGCGCCCTTCACCTCTGCCCGGCTGCCCCGCCGCACTGAGCCGTGGCACGCAGCGGGACTGGTCCGCTTCTCCGGGATCACGCTCCCATTCACTTCTGCCCGGGCGCCCTGCCGCGCTGCCCTGTGGCACGCAGCGGGACTGGCCCGCATCTTCCGGATCCCGCTGCCCTTTAGCACTGCCCGGCCGCCCTGCCGCGCCGAGCCGTGGCACGCAACGGGACTGGTGCGCATCGACCCTGCCGCGATCCCGTGCCCCGCTCCCTGTCTCCGCTGCCCCGCACCCGCGTCGTGCTCCCACTTTCGCGCTTCCCCGGTCGCGGGCGCAGCCATGGGCCGCGGCGGCCTCCCAGGACCCGGGGCCTGTTCCGCTGCCGAGGCCCGCTCCCCGCACCGGTCTCGCTCCCGGGGCGGCCCCCTGTCCTGCGCACCTGTCCTGCACAGCGGTCCAGCGCCTCACCGACCCCGCGCCCCTCTTGCGCTCCCCCGTCGCGCTCTAAGGCTCGCGTTCGCGGCCGTGCGCCGTGGCGGACTCCCCCGGTGCGGGGCCATGCCGGCTCGCGGGGCCGGCTCGCGGGGCCAGCTCGCGGGGCCGTGGCCGGGGCGCCCCCCCCCACCGCGCCGCTGCCCTGCGACCCTGCCCGGTTCCCCCACCGGTTCCCCGTACCGGACCCCTGCCCCGGCTTCCCGAACCGCGGCGTCCCGCTCGTCGCCCCGAGCTGCATCGCGCGACGCCCCCCCGGCGCGCGACGCCCTTGCAAAGCGCGCCCCGACGCGGCATGTGGCGGGCCATGACAAAGCCCCTGCAAGACCGTGTCGCGCTGGTGACCGGCGCCTCCCGCGGCCTCGGCGCCGCCTGCGCCCAATGGCTGGCCGCGCAGGGCGCGCACGTGGTGGCCGTGGCGCGCACCGTGGGCGCGCTCGAGGACCTCGACGACCGCATCCAGGCCGCGGACGGACAGGCGACGCTCGCGCCGATGGACCTGACCGACGACAAGGCGATCGCGCATCTCTGCCGCTCGGTCCACGACCGCTGGGGCCGGGCCGACATCTGGATCCACACCGCGATCCACGTGAGCGCCCTGACACCCGCGCCGCACATCACGGCGAAGGACCTCGACCGCGCCATCGCGACCAACATCCGCATGACGGCGCGGCTGATCGCCAATGTCGAGCCGCTGATCGCGCCTTCGGACATGGCCACGGCCGTGTTCTTCGACGATGGCTGGGACGAGAAATATGCCGGCGCCTACGCCATGTCGAAGGCCGCCCAGCGCGCGCTGGTGCAAAGCTGGCAGGCCGAGACCGCCAAGCACGGGCCGCGCGTCCACCTGCTCCGTCCCGCGCCGATGCCGACGGCGGTGCGCGCGCGCTTCTATCCGGGCGAGGACCGCACGAAGCTCGCCCATCCCCGCGACGAGGCCGCGCGGCTGCTCGGGCCGGTCTTCGGCTGAGCGATGCCCGGCCCGAGCGCTCCGGGGCCGGCCGGGCCCTGCGTATTTTCGGAAAGATGAAGACGCGGGCGGACGTCAGGGGTGCAGAGGGGCCATCCGGGGGCGGGCGCGGCCGCCGGACGTGATCACCGGTGGAAGGCTCCTCGAAGGGCCACACCACCGGGAGAGCCCAAGATCATCCATAGTCCCTGAAGGATGAAGGCCCGGCGCGGGCGCTCAGGGCGTTCCGCCGCCGGCGCCCCGGTCGAGATCGTCGGCGAGCGCCTCGGCGCGCGCGGCAAGCTCGGCGAGGCCGTCGGTGACGCGGTCGGGAAGCTCGGTCCTCGGTCCCGCCTCCTGAAGTTCGGCGATGCGGCGGGCGCGGTCGGCGAGCCGCTCCTCGGCGGAGCGCAGCGCCTTCTCCTGCGCCGCGACGCGGGCCCGGAGATCCTTCACGTCGTCCTCGAGCGCCGCCGTCTTGTCGGCGAGCATCAGGCCCGCCATCAGCAGCATCCGGTCCGACGGCATCCGCCCGATCTGGCCCAGGATCACGGTGGCCTCGGTGTCGAGCAGCTTGGCCGCGGCGCGGAGATAGGGCTCCTCCCCGTCCTGGCAGGCGACGGTGTAGCTCCGCCCGCCGATGTCGATCCGCACCTCAGGCATGGTCCGCCTCCCCTCCTGCCGCGCCGATCTCGGCGAGGATCCGCCCGAGCTCCGCCGCCTCGGCGCGGCGCGCCTCGGTCAGGGCGGCGACCTGAGCCGCGAGCACGCCGTCGATGCCTTCGCCTCCGCCCGACGCGGCCGCGCGCAGGGTGTCGAGGCCTTGCGACATGTCGTCGATGACGGACTGGAGACGCCGCAGCTCGGCCCGGAGGGCGAGGATGCGCGGCTCGGGATCGGCGCCCGCGCCCTCGGCGAGCTCGTCGGCCAGGTCCTGCGCCGCGTCGCGTTCCGCGCGCATTTCGTCGCGCTCCTGCCGGGCACGCTCGACGCGGCGGCGCAGCACGCCGGCCTCGTGTTCCAGTTCCTCGATCCGGCCCGCATCGCCCCCGCTCCGGGCGGCGGCGGCCTCGAGCTCCGCGAGCCGCGCCTCGAGCGCGGCATGGGACGCGAGCCGCGCCTCGAGCGCGGCATGGTCCGCGAGCCGCGCCTCCAGCGCGGCATGGGACGCCGTCATCTCGGCGATCTTCGCGTCGCGCGCCGAGAGGGCCTGCGCAAGCTCCGCGGCGCGCGCATCGCCGGCGCCGGCCTCGGTCAGCCGGGCCTCGGCGGCGGCGAGCGCCCCCTGCGCGTCGTCGAGCCGGGCCTCGAGGGCGGCCACGCGCGTGGCGAGATCGCCCGCCCGCGCCTCGGCCTCGGCGCGCGCCGCCTCCGCGGCCTCGGCCTCGGCCCGCAGCGCGGCATCCGCGCCGGGCCCGCCGGACGGCGCGGCCAGGCCCTTCGCGATCCGGTCGAGCGCGGCGGCGAGCCGCGTCTCGAGCGCGCTCAGTTTCTCGAATTCAGCGCTGTCGCCCATGGTCAACTGTCGTCCTGGTCCTGCTCCGCCGGGGCCCTGCGCCCCTCCGCCCTTGGGGTTCGGGGGGCGTTCCGGGGGCGATCCGGCATGGCGGGCGGCCGCCTCACCGCCACCCGCGCCCACGCAATCCCAATCCGGCCGGATTTGCAAGTTTTTCCGCCCCCGCCGGGCGGAACCCCGCGGCGCGGCCCGGAGGACCGCCCGCGCTTGCACTTCCCCCCTCACCTGCTATCACGCGCGGCACCTGCCCGCGCGATGCCGCCGGGGCGGGCCCCGGGGCCATTCCAGACCAAGGATCACACACGATGGACATCGCCGCCCTCGCCCAGAGCCATCCCGACCACTGGCGCCTCGCGACGCCGATCCGCGCATTGGCGCTCGATGCCGTGGCGGCGGCGAATTCCGGCCATTCGGGCATGCCGATGGGCATGGCGGACGTGGCGACCGTGCTCTGGTCGAAGCACATGAGCTTCGACGCGGCCGCGCCCGACTGGCCGAACCGCGACCGGTTCATCCTGTCGGCGGGCCACGGCTCGATGCTGCTCTATGCGCTGCTCTACCTCACCGGCTCGCCCGACATGACGCTCGAGCAGGTGAAGGCCTTCCGGCAGCTCGGCGCGATCACCGCGGGCCACCCGGAATACGGCCACGCCAAGGGGGTCGAGACGACGACGGGCCCGCTCGGCCAGGGGATCGCCAACGCCGTCGGCTTCGCCATGGCCGAGGAGTTCCTCCGCGCGAAATGGGGCCGCAAGGTCATCGACCATCACACCTGGTGCATCGCCGGCGACGGCTGCCTGATGGAGGGCGTGAGCCAGGAGGCCATCGCGCTCGCCGGGCGGCAGGAGCTGTCGCGGCTGATCGTGCTCTGGGACAACAACGGCATCACCATCGACGGGCAGGTCGCGCTCTCGGACCGCACCGACCAGTTGGCGCGCTTCGCCGCCTCCGGCTGGGACGTCTTCGCCTGCGACGGCCACGACCCCGTGGAGATCGACCGCGCGCTGACGGCGGCGAAGGCAAGCCCCCGTCCCGCGATGGTCGCCTGCACGACGCACATCGCCCTCGGCCATGCCGCGCAGGACACCGCCAAGGGCCACGGCGCGCTGACCGACGCGGCCCAGCTCCGCGCCGCCAAGGACGCCTATGGCTGGCCGCACGGCCCCTTCGAGATCCCCGCCGACATCAAGGCCGACTGGGAGGCGATCGGCGCCCGCGGCCGCGCGGCGCGCGAGGAGTGGGAGACGCGCTTCGCCCTTCTCTCCGAGGGCCGGCAGGCCGAGTTCACGCGCGCCTTCGCCGGCGAGATGCCGAAGAAGCTCTCCGCCACGATCCGCGCCCTGAAGAAGCAGGTCTCCGAGAGCCGCCCCAAGGTCGCCACCCGCAAGGCCTCCGAGATGGCGCTCGAGGTCATCAACCCGATCCTGCCCGAGACCATGGGCGGCTCGGCCGACCTCACCGGGTCGAACAACACCAGGACCGCCGATCTCGGCGTCTTCGAGCCCGCCAACCGCAAGGGGCGCTACGTCTACTACGGCATCCGCGAGCACGGCATGGCGGCGGCGATGAACGGCATGGCGCTGCACGGCGGGGTCAGGCCCTATGGCGGCACCTTCATGTGCTTCGCCGACTACGCGCGCCCCGCGATGCGCCTCTCGGCGCTGATGGGCGTGCCGGTGCAGTACGTGATGACCCATGACAGCATCGGCCTCGGCGAGGACGGGCCGACCCACCAGCCGGTCGAGCATCTCGCCATGCTGCGCGCCACGCCCAACATGCTGGTCTTCCGCCCCGCCGACGCGGTCGAGACGGCCGAGAGCTGGGAGATCGCGCTGTCGCAGAGGTCCACCCCGTCGGTCCTGGCGCTCAGCCGCCAGAACCTGCCGACCGTCCGCACCGAGCACAAGACGAAGAACCTGACCGCGCAGGGCGCCTACGTCCTCGCCGATGCCGAGGGCAGGCGCCAGGCGATCCTCATGGCCACCGGCTCCGAGGTCGCCATCGCCATGGCCGCGCGCGACCTCCTCCAGGCCGAGGGGATCGGCACGCGCGTCGTCTCCATGCCCTGCTGGGAGCTCTTCGAGGACCAGGACGAGGCCTATCGCCGCCGCGTGCTGCCCGGCGGCCCGGTCCGCGTCGCGGTCGAGGCCGCGATCCGCTTCGGCTGGGACCGCTGGCTCTACGGCGAGCGCGGCCGCCGCGAGAAATCGGGCTTCGTCGGCATGCACGGCTTCGGCGCCTCGGCGCCCGAGGGCGATCTCTACCGCCATTTCGGCATCACCCCCGAGGCGGTGGCCGAAAAGGCGAAGTCGCTCCTCTGAGGCCCCTGCTTCATCCTGGAAGGAAACTCCGGGGGTCCGGGGGCAGCGCCCCCGGAGGCGCGGCCGAGCGGCTCCCCGGGGCACCCCGGGGGGCCTGAGGCCGCGCCTGCCCCCCCTCCCGCCATTGCCACGGCGCGGACCTCCCGCTAAGGCTCGCGCCCATGTCAGGACCCTCCGACAGGCCCGGCCGCTCGCACGGCCGCCTCGCCATCTCGCCGAGCCTCACGCCGCGCTCGCTGATGGACGGGCCGCCGCGCCTCAAGGGCGCCTGGCGGGCGAAGGTGCTGACCCTCTTCCCCGAGACCTTTCCCGGCGTCCTCGGCGCCTCGCTGACGGGTCGCGCACTCCAGCAGGGGCTCTGGGCGCTCGATCCGATCGACCTGCGCGCCTTCGGCACCGGCAGGCACCGGCAGGTCGATGACACGCCCGCAGGCGGCGGCGCGGGCCTCGTGATGCGCGCGGACGTGCTCGGCCGCGCGCTCGACCTCGCCTCGGCCGACACGCCATCCGATCCCGCGCGCTGGCCGCGCCTCTACCTCAGTCCCCGCGGCGCGCCCTTCACGCAAGCTCACGCCCGCCGCTTCGCCGCGGCCGAGGGCATCACGCTCCTCTGCGGGCGCTTCGAGGGGGTCGACCAGCGCGTCATCGACCATTTCGCGCTCGAGGAGATCAGCCTCGGCGACTTCGTCCTGACGGGCGGCGAGATCGCCGCGCAGGCGCTGATCGACGCGACCGTGCGGCTCATCCCCGGCGTTCTGGGCAACGCCGCCTCGACCGAGGAGGAGAGCTTCTCCCACGGGCTTCTCGAGCACCCGCAGTATACCCAGCCCCGCGAGTGGCGCGGCCATGCGATCCCCGAGGTCCTGCTCTCCGGCAACCATGCCGAGATCGCGAAATGGCGCCGGGCGGAGGCCGAGCGGCTGACCCGCGCGCGGCGCCCCGACCTCTGGGCCGCGCGGCAGGCGGAAGGCTCCGACGCCGAGGGTTGATCGCCCCGCCAAAGCCCTGTATTGCGCGCGGGTCCGGGGCCGGAATCGGCCTGACGGACCCGTTCCGTTTCGCCCGGCCCGCTCCTTCGGCGGCCATTTCGGGACCCGGACGGCAGCCAAGGAAACGACGGACCGAACCTCTGGCGGGCGCGCCCTTCGCGGGCAGGCGGACCCGGTCGAAGACCAGAGCTCTGGGACCGCGGGACATCTTCGCGGAACAACCGCGAGCAGATAGAGGAGCCGATCGGATGAACCTGATCGCAGAACTGGAGGCCGAGCAGATCGCCGCTCTGGCCAAGGACATTCCGGACTTCAAAGCCGGCGACACGATCCGCGTGGGCTACAAGGTGACCGAGGGCACGCGCACCCGCGTGCAGGCCTACGAGGGCGTCTGCATCGGCCGCAAGCACGGCAAGGGCATCGCCGCCTCGTTCACCGTGCGCAAGATCTCCTTCGGCGAGGGCGTGGAGCGCGTGTTCCCCCTCTACTCGACGAACATCGACTCGATCGAGGTCGTCCGCCGGGGCAAGGTGCGCCGCGCCAAGCTCTACTACCTGCGCGCCCGCCGGGGCAAATCCGCCCGGATCGCCGAGGACGCGACCTACAAGCCCAAGTCGGGCGCCGAAGCCTGAAGGAGCCCCGAGACATGAAGAAGGACATCCATCCCGACTACCACGTCATCCAGGTCAAGATGACCAACGGCGACGTGGTGCAGATGCGCTCGACCTGGGGCAAGGAGGGCGACACGCTCTCGCTCGACATCGACCCCACGGTGCACCCCGCCTGGACCGGCGGCTCGACCCGCCTGATGGACCAGGGCGGCCGCGTCTCGAAGTTCAAGAAGAAGTACGAGGGCCTCGGCTTCTGAGCCGCGGCACCTGCCGACATCGGAACGCCGCCCCAACCGGGCGGCGTTTTCCGTTCCGGGCCGGCGCGCAGGCGGAGCAGCGGCGCAGCCTTCCGGACTCGCAGGGCAACGCGCGGCGATGCCCCGAAGACGCATTAAGTCGTCGGGCGTTGCGTTTCCGCTTAACGGCCTCCGCTGCATCTTCTATACTGCCCCAAAGCTCGGGCCCCGCGAAACGAGGGCCCCAACATCTTGGGGGATCGAGCAGTGGCGCATATCATCGTCCTCGGCAACGAGAAGGGCGGCTCGGGCAAGTCCACGACCGCCATGCATGTCGCCACGGCGCTCTCCCGCCTCGGCCACGTCGTCGGCGCGCTCGACCTCGACCTCAGGCAGCGCAGCCTCGGGCGCTACGTCGAGAACCGGCAGCACACGATCGCCCGGCGGGGGCTGGAGGTGGCCCGCCCGCTCCTGATGGAACTTCCCGCCATCGACCCCGCCTCGCTCGAGGAGGGCGAGAACGTCTACGACCGGCGCCTCGCCGCCGCCGTGGCCGAGCACGAGAAGACCTGCGACTTCATCGTGATCGACTGCCCCGGCAGCCACACGCGCCTGAGCCAGGTCGCCCACAGCCTCGCCGACACGCTGGTCACGCCGATGAACGACAGCTTCGTCGACTTCGACCTCCTCGCGCGGATCGATGCCGAGAGCTACGAGATCCGCGGGCCGTCCGTCTATTCCGAGATGGTCTGGCACGCCCGGCAGCTTCGGGCCAAGGCGGGGCTGAAGGCGATGGACTGGATCGTGGTGCGCAACCGCCTCGGCGCGCAGGAGATGCACAACAAGCGCAAGGTCGGCCGCGCACTCGAGGAATTGTCGAAGCGCATCGGCTTCCGCGTGGCGCCCGGCTTCTCCGAGCGCGTGATCTTCCGCGAGCTCTTCCCGACCGGCATGACGCTCCTCGACCTGCGGGAACTGGGCGTGGACCGGCTCAACGTCTCGAACCTCGCCGCGCGGCAGGAACTGCGCGACCTGATGCGGGCCCTGAAGCTGCCGGGCGTCGAGGTCGACTTCTGACGGTGCCCGCGGCGGGCGTCGAATTGCGTATTTGCCGGAAAGATGAAGGGGAGGACGCGCGCCCTGCCCTTCATCTTTCTTCAAATACGCCCTGCAACCTCAGTCGTAGCGCAGCTCCGTCGCCTTGCCGCGGAAGATCGTGTAGGCGAGGATCGAGTAGCCGAGGATCACCGGCACGACGAAGAGCGCGCCGATGAGGATGATGAACAGGCTCTCGGGCGCGGAGGCGGCCTCGTAGATCGTCAGCCGGTCGGGCACCACGTAGGGGTAGAAGCTGTAGGCCATGCCGACATAAGCGAGCGCGAAGAGGCTCGAGGCCACGCCGAAGGGCAGCCAGGACAGCCGGTCGCCGTCGAAGGGCATCCGGCGCAGCATCGTCCAGAGCCAGACGACGAGAAGGCCCGACACGACGGGCAACGGCGCGAGGTAGAGCACCTCGGGCCAGGTGAACCACTTGTCGAAGATACGCGGGCTGACGAAGGGCGTGGCGAGCGAGACCGCGCCGATCCCGAGGATCACGCCCCAGAGGCTCTCGCGGGCCCATTGCACGGACTTGAGCTGGAGCTGCCCCTCGGTCTTGTGGACGAGCCATGTCGCGCCGATGAAGCTGTAGCCCACCGCGAGGAACACCGCCGTCAGCGCCGCGAAGGCATAGGTGGCAGGCGTCTGCTCGAGCCCCATCACGTAGAGACCCAGCATGAAGCCCTGCGCGAGCGCCGTCATCAGCGAGCCGGCGAAGAACAGCCGGTTCCACAGCGCCTTGTGATGGTCGCGCGCCTTGGCGCGGAACTCGAAGGCGACGCCGCGCAGGATCAGGCCAACGAGCATCACGAAGACCGGAAGGTAGAGCGTCGAGAGGATCATCCCGTGCGCCTGCGGGAAGGCCACGAGCAGGAGGCCCACGGCGAGCACCAGCCAGGTCTCGTTGGCGTCCCAGAACGGGCCGATCGAGCCGATCATGCGGTCCTGCTCGGCCCGCTCCGCCAGCGGGAAGAGGATGCCCACCCCGAGATCGAAGCCGTCGAGGATCACGTAGATCAGGATCGACAGCCCCATGAGCGAGGCGAAGGCCCAGGGCAGCCAGTCGGCGGGATCGGCGAAATCGGGCAGCATCGGCTCACTCCGCGGGGCTGAGGGCTTCGACTTCGGCGCGCCCCGAATGGACCATCCGGCCCGGGGGCAGGTCGTCGCCCTTCGCGGCCTTGCGCGCGAGGTAGACGAGGACGCCGACATAGGCGAAGAGCAGCGCCGCGTAGATCGCGAGGTAGGTCACGAGCGTGCCCATCACCATCGGCGCGGGCACGTCGGCCACCGCCATCTCGGTCGTCATGACGCCCTGCACGAGCCAGGGCTGCCGCCCGATCTCGGTCGTGTACCAGCCCGCGAGCGTGGCGAGCCAGCCGGAGAAGGCCATCGGCACCAGCGCCCAGAGCACGGGCTTGGGCAGGCCCTCGACCGCGAACCAGTGGCCGGCGATGCGGCCCTCGTGCAGGTGGCGGCGGCGCCACATGAAGAACACCGCGGTCCAGCTGAGAAGCAGCATCGCCATGCCGGTGCCGACCATCACGCGGAACGACCAGAAGACGGGCGCGACCGGCGGGTGCAGCACCGTTCCGTCCTCGGCCACGAAGTCGTCGAGGCCCGTCAGCACGCCGTCCCATTCATGCGTCAGGATCAGCGAGGCGAGGCCGGGGATCTCGACCGCCATGTGGTTCGTCCGCGCCTCCTCGTCGGGGATGCCGAAGAGGACGAGCGGCGCGCCCGCCTGCGTCTGCCACAGGCCCTCCATCGCGGCGACCTTGGCGGGCTGGTACTCCTTGGTGTTCAGGCCGTGGAGGTCGCCCACGAAGATCTGCACCGGGATCAGCAGCGCGCCGATCGAAACGCCCGTCTTCAGCATCGCGCGCACCTCGCGCGAGCGGTCGCCGAGGATCCAGCGGAAGGCCGAGACGCCCGCGACGAGGAAGCCCACGGTCAGGAAGCTCGCCAGCATCATGTGGGTGAAGCGGTATGGCATGGAGGGGTTGAAGATGATCGCCCACCAGTCCGTCGCGTGCGCGACGCCGTCGATCATCTCGAAGCCCTGCGGCGTGTGCATCCACGAGTTCAGGACGATGATCCAGAAGGCCGACATGGTCGTGCCGAAGGCGACGAGGCCCGTGGCCAGCATGTGCAGCCAGCCCGGCACGCGCGAGAAGCCGAAGAGCATGATGCCGATGAACACCGCCTCGAGGAAGAAGGCGGTCAGCACCTCGTAGGCGAGGAGCGGCCCGGCGATGTTGCCGACCGTCTCCATGAAGCCCGGCCAGTTGGTGCCGAACTGGAACGACATGGTGATGCCCGAGACGACGCCCATCGCGAAGGACAGGGCGAAGACCTTCACCCAGAAGCGGTAGGCCGCCATCCACTTGTCGTCGCCGGTCCGGGCGAAGCGGACGCGGAAGAAGAACAGCACCCAGCCGAGCGCGATGGTGATCGTCGGGAAGAGGATGTGGAACGAGATGTTGGCCGCGAACTGGATGCGGCTGAGAAGGAGCGTGTCGAGGGCTTCCATGTGTGCGTGTCCCCTGACTGGTTACTTGCGTTTCATCAGCGACGGCAGCGCGCCGCCCGCCTTGTCGATCAGGCCGGCGATCCTCTGGCCCATGGTCATCAGCTTCACGAGGCGCTCGGTCTCGAGCTTCTCCATCTCGGCGTAGAAGCCGGTGAGCATCTCGATCAGCTCGCGCAGCTCGGCGATGCGCGCCTCGGCGTAGTCGTCCCCTGCGGGCCCGGACATCTCGAGCTCGCGCAGCTTCGTCAGCGTGGGGTCGATCTCGCGCTTCTTCCGCTCGGCGACGAGAATGCGCACGATCTCCCAGAGGTCTTCCGGGGTTGTGAAATAGTCCCGCCGGTCGCCGGGGAAATGCTTGAGCCGCACGAGCCCCCAGGACTGGAGCTCCTTCAGCCCCATCGAGGTGTTCGAGCGGCTGATGCCGAGGCCGTCGGTGATCTCCTCGGCATTCAAGGGTTTGGACGAGAGGAACAGCAGGGCGTAGATCTGCCCCACGGTGCGGTTGATGCCCCACCGGCTGCCCATCTCTCCGAAATGCAGGACGAACTCCTGCTGGAGGGGTGTGAGTGTCATGGTCCCGAGATCCTGTTCGCGCAGGGATTTCAGAAATTTCTGAAATTGAGTTAACGCACGTTCCCGCAAGGGCAACCGGGCCGGGGTGCGACACGATGACGAGCGGGACAGGCCGTCCCTAGGGCCCCATGCGCTGACGCGCACGGGGCCCGTCGGGGGACATTGACGGGCGGTCGGGGCGTTTCGGGGACGGGGTCCGCCCGCTGCGCGCACCTTGGCGGCGGCGTGTAACGGTGGTGTTTCAGGCCCGTGGCTCGGCCCGTTTATCCACAGGTTTGCGCGGCCCGAAACGATCCGCCGCCTGCCGCGTTCGCGGAACATGGTGGCGCTGGCATCCCTGCTGATCGTGATCGCGCTCTCGTTCCTCGTCGTGCGGATCGGGACCATCGCGCTCGTGATGACAGGGCTGTCGGAGGAGGTGGCGCGGTTCCAGTCGCTGTCGGCCTTCTCGGGCGCAGGGTTCACCACGTCGGAGGCGGAGAGCGTGACGGACGAGGTGGCGCGCAGGCGCATCGCCGCGATGCTGATCCGCGCCGGGTCCGTGGGGGCGGTCTCGGCCATCGCCACCACGATCCTCACCTTCCTCGGGTCGGAAGCGGACACGCTTCTCCAGGTGGTCCTGCTCGTCGCGGGCGCGGCCCTGATCCTGCTGCTCGCCCGGTCGGAGCGGCTGAACCGCTGGGCGACGCCCGTCATCCGTCGCGCGCTGCGCAACCTCGCGGCATCCGAGCTGCGCGACTATGCCGCGCTCCTGCATCTGCGGGAGGATTGGCACGTGAGCCTAGTCGACGTGGAAGACGGTGGATGGCTCGCGCAGCGCACGCTGGCCGAGCTGGACCTCCAGGCCGAGGGGGTGACGATCCTCGGGATCGAGCGGCATGGTGGCGACTTCCGGGGCGCGCCGTCGGGCGGCACGCGGCTCGTCACCGGCGACAGGCTGATCGTCTACGGCAAGGCGGGGCGGCTCCAGGAGCTGCGCAGGCGGCGCGAACGGGACGATCGCGCCCACACGGAGGCCGCCTCCGAACACCGCGCCGAGCAGGCGGCGGACGTGCAGAAGGACCCCGATGCGGCCCCGGCCGAGGAGGCGCCGAAAGCAGAAGGCCCCGCCTGACGGCGGGGCCTTTCGTGTGTCTTCAAGCGGAAGCCCGCAGGCTCACTCGTCGCGCTTGAGCGCCGCGCCGAGGATGTCGCCGAGCGACGCGCCGGAATCCGACGAGCCGTACTGCTCGACCGCTTCCTTCTCTTCCGCGATCTCGCGGGCCTTGATCGAGAGGCCGAGGCGGCGCGACTTGGAGTCCACGTTCGTCACGCGCACGTCGACCTTGTCGCCCACCTGGAAGCGCTCGGGGCGCTGCTCGGAGCGGTCGCGCGACAGGTCGGAACGGCGGATGAACGACTTCATGCCGTTGTAGTCCACCTCGATCCCGCCATCCTCGATCGCCGTCACCTCGACGGTGATGACCGAACCGCGCTTCACGCCGTCGATCGCGTCGGCGAAGGGGTCGCCCTCGACCGCCTTGATGGAGAGCGAGATGCGCTCCTTCTCGGTGTCGACCTCGGTGACGACGGCCTTGACGACGTCGCCCTTGCGGTACTGCTGGATGGCGTCCTCGCCCCGGCCTTCCCAGGTCAGGTCGGAGAGGTGCACCATGCCGTCGATGTCGTTGTCGAGACCCACGAACAGACCGAACTCGGTGATGTTCTTGACCTCGCCCTCGACCTGCGTGCCGACGGGATGCGTCTCCTCGAAGACTTCCCACGGGTTGCGCATGGTCTGCTTGAGGCCCAGCGACACGCGGCGCTTCTGGGTGTCGATCTCCAGCACCATGACCTCGACCTCCTGGGAGGTGGAGACGATCTTGCCGGGATGGACGTTCTTCTTCGTCCACGACATCTCGGAGACGTGCACGAGGCCCTCGACACCCGGCTCCAGCTCCACGAATGCGCCGTAGTCGGTGATGTTGGTCACGCGGCCGGTGTGGACGCTGTCGAGCGGGTACTTCCGCTCCACGGCATCCCACGGATCCTCCTGCAGCTGCTTCATGCCGAGGCTGATGCGGTGGGTGTCCTTGTTGACCTTGATGACCTGGACCTTGACGGTCTCGCCGATCGACAGGATCTCCTTGGGGTCGTTGACGCGGCGCCAGGCCATGTCGGTGACGTGCAGGAGGCCGTCGACGCCGCCGAGATCGACGAATGCGCCGTACTCGGTGATGTTCTTGACCACGCCGTCCACGACGTCGCCCTCGTTGAGCTTGCCGATGACCTCGGCGCGCTGCTCGGCGCGGCTCTCCTCGAGGATCGCGCGGCGCGACACCACGATGTTGCCGCGGCGGCGGTCCATCTTGAGGATCTGGAACGGCTGCTTGAGGCCCATGAGCGGGCCCGCGTCGCGCACCGGGCGCACGTCGACCTGGCTGCCGGGCAGGAAGGCCACGGCGCCGCCGAGATCGACGGTGAAGCCGCCCTTGACGCGGCCGAAGATGGCGCCCTCGACGCGGTCCTCGTTGGCATAGGCCTTCTCGAGGCGGTCCCAGGCGGCTTCGCGCTTGGCCATCTCGTGGCTGACGACGGCCTCGCCGCGCGCATTCTCGACGCTGCGGAGGTAGACGTCGACCTCGTCGCCGACGGAGATCTTCGGGGCCTCGCCGGGGCTCGCGAATTCCTTGAGGTCGATGCGGCCTTCCATCTTGTAGCCGACATCGACGATGGCCTGGCCCGCCTCGATGGCGATGACCTTGCCCTTGACGACAGACCCCTCGTCGGGCGTGTCGATCTCGAAGCTTTCGTTCAGGAGGGCTTCGAATTCCTCCATGGTCGCTTTAGCGCACATGCGTATATCTGTTCCTATTCTTTCGATTTTTCCGGCCGCGCGGTTGTCTCCGCCGGTCTTGGGTTGGTCTCCGGCGCCTCGGAAAACAAGAAGGGCCGGATGCTGTCCGACCCTGCCCGATCATCGTTCCCGAGGCGTGTTCGCCTTCTTGACGGGGGCGCTATAGCGGCAGATGCCCTTGCGCGCAAGGGGCGGGTGGCGCCTCAGAGCTCCTGGCCGCGGTCGCGCAGATCGTCGAGGAGCTCGCGGTAGAGGCCCGAACTGTCGCCGCCGCCGAAGACCTGCGCGCCGCCCGAATAGAGCGTGCCGTAGGTGCGGGCGAGCGTCACGGTCTGCGCGAGGCCCGAGATCAGCTGCTCGCGCTGCAACTCCCGCAGGGGGTGGATGAAGACGGACCAGAGCCGGTCGTTGGCGACGGCGTAACGCGCGTCGAGAGCGGTGTCGAAGTTCGCCTGCATCATCCGCATCAGGTCCGCCTCGGTCAGTCCGGCGGCCGAGGCGACGGGAACCATCGCCCGCATCCGGTTCGCCGCCACGTCGAAGACGACGAGCACGGGGACATCGGCGATGGTCAGCGACACGCCGGACCCCGCCGGCGCGGCCTCCGGATCGACGGCGAGAAGGATCGCCGCGAGGCGCTCGGGCGTCATGGGCGGCTCGGCCTCGACCTGCGCGAGGGCGGGCCCGGCGAGGAGCGTCAGACAGAAGATCAGGCGGATCAGCATGGGCGGCCTCCGGCGATGCGCTCCCGACAGGCTACCGCAGTCCGGCGCGCGCCCGAATGCACCTTTCGGTGAACCTGGCTCCAATGGGCGCGAACGGGCCGCGCGCGCGTCATCAGCGGGCCGCAATCGCGGGGAATCAGGGCGTCATGTGGAAAGGGTTCCTCCTGTCGGCCCTCGCGGGCCTCTTGCTCTGGACGGTCGCCGCGATGCTCTCGGGCGGGCGGGAGCCGTGGGACGTGGGCGCGTTCTGGATCATCTACCTTCCCGTCGCCATCGCGCTGTCCTTCGGCCTCGGGGCGCGTTTCCCGGCGTTCGGCTGGCTCTGGAGCTTCGTCATCATGGCCATGATGCTGCCGGTGATGGCGTGGAACGGGTCGGGTCCTTCGATGTTGCCGCTGGGGATCATCGCTCTCGCCATCCTCTCGGTCCCGGGGTGCCTCGCGGGCCTCGCCGGTGGCGCGCTCGGCCAGTGGCTCGCCCGCCGCTGAGGGCGCGCGATGGTCCGGCAGGCCCTCCTCGTGGTTCTCGGAGTGATCCTCTCGGCCTCGGTCGGCCTGATCCTGTGGAGCGTGGCCTTCGCCAATGCCGGCGGGCGGGAGGCGATCGACGCGCCGGATTTCTGGACGCTCTACTGGCCGCTCGCCGTGGCGCTGTCCTTCGCCATCGGGATGCTCCTGCCGCTGGGGAGCTTTCTCTGGGGGTTCATCCTCATTGCCATGCTCTGGGTCGTCATGGGCCGGACCGGCTCGGGAATGTCGCTCTGGCCGATCGCGCTGATCTTCCTCGTGTTCCAGTCGATCCCCCCGGGCCTCGCGGGACTGGCGGGCGGGCTGCTGCGCTCCTGGATCGACCGCCGCCGCTGAGCTAGCGCCGGGCCTCGACGGCGGCGACGGCGGCGGCGACCGCCTCCTCGATGCTGAGCGCGCTCGTGTCGATGAGGACGGCGTCCGGGGCGGCGACCATCGGCGCGGTGCTGCGGCCCGCATCGCGCGCGTCGCGCTCGCGCACATCGGCGAGGACCACCTCGTAGCTCGCCTCGAGACCGCGCTCCAGAAGCTCTCGGTGGCGGCGGCGCGCACGGACCTCGGCGCTCGCCGTGACGAAGAGCTTGGCCTCCGCCTCGGGGCAGATCACCGTGCCGATGTCACGGCCGTCGAGCACGGCGCCGCCCGCCCGCCGGGCGAAGGCACGCTGGAAATCCACCAGCGCCGCGCGCACCTCGGGGATCGCCGCCACGCGCGAGGCCGCCTGCGCCACCTCGGGCCCGCGCAGCGCGTCCGGGTCGCCGAGATCCTCGGGGCGGAGCCGCTGTGCCGCCTGCTCCGGCACCTCGCCCGCCAGCATCCGCGCGCCGACGGCCCGGTATAGGAGGCCGGTGTCGAGGTGGCCGAGACCGAAGTGGTCGGCCACCGCGCGGCTGATGGTGCCCTTGCCGCTGGCGGCGGGTCCGTCGATGGCGACCGTGAAGCTCATGTCCGATGTCCTTGCCGGGGTGCCCAGACTAACGCACGGTGCCCCGTGTGCAACATTCCCTCAGGGGTCGATCTCCGGGCCGCTCCGCCCCTGCGCCCAGCAGGTGCGCGCCTCGCCCACGCGGTAGTAGTCGCCCCGGTCGGCATAGAAGATGTGGCCGTCGAGGCTCAACCCCGTCTCCCCGTCGAGCGTTCCGGCGGTGAGGTAGACGAGGCCGTCATACTCCTCCCAGAAGAGGTAGGAGCCGCAGGTGGGGCAGAAGCCGCGCCGCGCGGCCTCGCTCGAGTTGAACCAGCGGACCTCGCCCGTGACCGCCACCTTGTCCCAGGGCGCGGGAACGGCGGCGGTGAAGTGGCCGCTGATCTTGCGGCATTGGGTGCAGTGGCACGCCGTCACGGGCCCGAGCGGCGCGTCGACCGTGTAGCGGACCGCGCCGCAGAGGCAGGAGCCCCGGAACGGGGGACCGCCGCTCATGCCCGGTTCGCCCGGTCGAGATGCGCGCCGAGGCGGCGCATCAGCGGCTCGAAGATCGGGAAGGAGGTGGCGATGGGCCCCGCGTCGTCGACGCCCACGGGTTTCTGCGACGCGAGCCCGAGGCAGAGGAAGCTCATCGCGATCCGGTGGTCGAGATGGGTGGCGCAGGTCGCCCCGCCCGGCACGCCGAGGGCGCCCCTGCCCTCCACGGTCCACCAGTCCGGCCCATCCTCGACCGTGACGCCGCAGGCGCGCAGGCCGTCGGCCATGGCGGCGATCCGGTCGCTCTCCTTGACGCGGAGCTCCTTCACGCCGCGCATCACCGTCCGCCCCTCGGCGCAGGCGGCGACGACCGACAGGATCGGGTATTCGTGGATCATCGAGGCCGCGCGCTCGGGCGGCA
>NZ_JBQLZP010000566.1:0-6177 GCF_052168335.1 Roseicyclus sp.
CTCGATCGCCTCGATGAAGTCGAGCAGGCGCACGGGCTCGGAATTGCCGATGTTCACGATCCGGAAGGGCGCCACGGGCGAGAGGCTGTCGCCCTCGGCGATGTCCGCAGGGCTCGCGGGGCGCTCGGGCGCCACGTCGATCAGCCGCACGATCCCGTCCACGAGGTCGTCCACGTAGGTGAAGTCGCGGCTCATGTCGCCATGGTTGTAGACCTCGATCGGCTCGCCCTTCAGGATCGCGCGCGTGAACTTGAAGAGCGCCATGTCCGGGCGTCCCCAGGGCCCGTAGACGGTGAAGAAGCGGAACATCGTCACCGGCAGGCCGTAGAGATGCGCGTAGGAATGCGCCATCGCCTCGTTGGCCTTCTTGGTCGCGGCGTAGAAGGACATCTGCGTGTCGGCCTTGGCGGTCTCGACATAGGGCATCTCGAGGTTCGCGCCGTAGACCGACGAGGTGGAGGCCAGCAGGCTGTGCCGCGGCGGGAAGGCGCGCATCGCCTCGAGCACGCGGAAGGTCCCGACGAGGTTCGCCTCGACATAGCTTTCGGGCGCCTCGATGGAGTACCGCACGCCCGCCTGCGCGGCGAGGTGGATCACCGCGTCGGGACGGTGCCGCGCCATCAGCTCGTGGACCGCACCGGGCGTCTCGATCCGTTCGGTCAGGGCGCTGTAGCCCTCGGACTGGAGGAGCATGGATTGCCGCCGCTCCTTGAGCGCGACGTCGTAGTAGTCGGTCAACGCGTCGATGCCGACCACCTGCCACCCCTCGGCGAGGAGGCGCGCGCAGAGATGGTAGCCGATGAAGCCCGCCGCTCCGGTAACGAGCGCTGTCCGTCCCGCCATCAGTCGGTCCCCCCGGAATGCTCGCCCGAGATCCAGGCCCAGGAGCTCGCGCACATCTGGTCGAGCGTCTTCTCGGTGCGAAAGCCGAGCACCTCCGCCGCCTTCTCGGCGCTGGCCACGTAGATCGGCACGTCGCCGGGTCTGCGAGGCGCGATCTCGAAGGCGAGGTCCCGGTTGCTCGCGCGCTTGTAGGCGGAGATCACCTCGAGCACGGAATAGCCGCGCCCGGTGCCGAGGTTCACCAAATGCCCCTCGCCGCTCTCGAAGAGCTTGCCGAGCGACAGGACATGCCCGCGCGCCAGGTCCTCGACGTGGATGTAGTCGCGCACGCCCGTGCCGTCCGGCGTGTCGTAGTCGTCGCCGAAGACCGAGATCTTCGGCAGCTCGCCCGTCGCGACCTTCGAGATGAAGGGCATCAGGTTGTTGGGGATGTCGCGGGGGTCCTCGCCGATCATGGTCGAGGCATGCGCGCCCGCCGGGTTGAAGTAGCGCAGGATGCCGATGGCCCAGCGCGGATCGGAGGCCGAGAGCCAGCCGAGAAGCTGCTCGCCGATGATCTTGGTCTGGCCATAGGGGTTCATGGCCCGGAACTCGGCCGTCTCGGGCGTCGGCGTCTCGTCCGGCACGCCGTAGACCGTCGCCGAGGAGGAGAAGACGAGCCGCCGGCAATCGTGCGCCTCCATCACCTTCAGAAGCGTGGTGAGCCCGCCCACGTTCACGTCGAAATAGTCGAGCGGCCTCTTCACGCTGTCGGACACCGCCTTGAGCGCGGCGAAGTGGACGACGGCCTCGAACCGGCCTTGCGCGAAGGCGGCGTCGAGGGCGGCGGCGTCCCGCACGTCGGCGTCGATCACGTCCACCGGGCGCCCGGTGATCCGGCCGAGCCGGTCGACGACGCTGCGCCGGGCATTCTCGAAGCTGTCGAGGATGGTCACCGCGTGCCCCGCCTCGCTGAGCGCGAGATAGGTGTGCGAGCCGATGTAGCCCGCGCCGCCCGTCAGGAGAATTCGTCGACCCGCCATGCTCGTCCTCGCTCGTCACGCCTGTGGGGACGGCATACGCCATCGCGGCGGGCCGCGGAAACCCATAAGCCCGGCTTTTTCCCTTCAGCGCGGCGCGATGCGGCGCGACGGCGGCAGCAGCGAATTGATGCGCCCCAGATGCACGGGCAGCGTCCGCGTGCGGAAGTCGTGGGTCTCCACCACGAAGTCCCGCGCCGCCTGGCCCAGATGGGCGAAGTCGTCGGGCCGCGCCAGGACCTCGGCCACCTGCCGGGCCAGCGCCTCGGGCTGGAAGAAGTCGACGAGGAGGCCCGTGCGCCCGTGCTCCACCGCCTCGCGCACGGGGGCGACGTCGGAGGCCACGACCGTCGCCCCCATCGCCATCGCCTCCAGCAGCGACCAGGACAGGACGAAGGGCACCGTCAGGTAGACGTGGCAGCGGCTGACCTGCACGATCTGCCGGTAGGAGGCGTAGGGCACCCGGCCCACGAAATGCACCCGGCTCCAGTCCACGCGATCGCCGACCTCGCGCTCCATCTCGGCGCGGTAGCCGCCCGGCGCCTCGCTCGGCCGTCCGTAAGAGGAGCCGTTGCCGCCGATGATGACCGCGCGCGCCTTCGGCCGGGCCTCGAGGATATGCGGCAGCGCGCGCATGAAGACGTGGAAGCCGCGCACCGGCTCCATGTTGCGGGCGATGTAGGTGAAGACCTCGTCCTCGCGCGTCAGCGGCCGCTCCAGGCGGCCGAGCCCGACCTGCGCCGCCGGGTCGGGCGTCAGGCGGTCGGTGCGGATGCCGTCGTGGCAGACGTAGAGCTTCCGGTGGAAGCTCTCGGGGAAGGTGTTCCGCTGCCAGAGCGTCGGCGAATGGCCGAGGTCCACGGTCTCGAGGTTCGCGAAGTTGACGGCGTTGCGCGCATGCATCGTGTAGCGGGTCTGCGGCCCCGCCGGGAACTCGGGGTCGAAGCCGACCGATCCGCCCTCCGCCAGGAAGTAGTATTCGAAGAAGCCGAGAACCGGGACGTCGGGCCAGACCTCCTTCACGAAGGTCAGCTCGCCCCAGCCGACATGGCCGAGGATCACGTCGGGCCGGAACCCCTCGCGCCGGAGCTTCTCGCAGGCCAGCGCCGCGCCGTAGCCGTTGCCGCAGCAATCCTCCCAGTAGGACGAGAGCGGGTAGGCATCCTTCGCGGCCTTGTGGTGGGCTGCGTAGATGACGATCTCGGCGCCCTCGACCTTGGGCGCGTCGCGGCGCTGGGTGAGGAACACGACGCGATGATCCCCCTGCGCGACCAGCCACTGGAAGAGTTCCCGGTACTGGCCGGGAAAGTTCTGGTGCACGAAGAGGACGTTCATGGCCGTGCGCGTCTCCGGGGCCGGTGCGGCCACGGCGGGCACTGAACCCAATCGCCGGACACGAGGCAAGCGCGGCTCGCCGCTTTGGGATTGCGGCGCGGTCGCCTATATGGGAGGCAAGCCGCCCCAACGTGCCCCGGACCGACGCAAGACATGACCCTCACCGCCCGCATCGCATGGGACGATACCGTCCTGCCGTTCCAGCTCGACCATGCCGACATCCGCGGCCGGGTCGCGCGGCTCGACGGCACGCTCGACCGCATCCTCGCCCAGCACGACTATCCCCCCGAGGTGGAGGCGCTGGTGGCCGAGATGGCGCTTCTGACCGCGCTCATCGGGCAGACGATCAAGCTGCGCTGGAAGCTCTCGCTCCAGGTGCGCGGCGACGGGCCGATCCGCCTGATCGCGACGGATTTCTTCGCCCCGGCGGAGGAGGGCGCGCCCGCCTCGATCCGCGCCTTCGCGAGCTATGACGCCGAGCGGCTGGAGCGGGGGGCGAAGCCGTTTCCGCAGGTCGGCAAAGGCTACTTCGCGATCCTGATCGACCAGGGCAAGGGCACCGCGCCCTACCAGGGGATCACGCCCTTGGCGGGCGGGTCGCTCGCCGCCTGCGCCGAGGCCTATTTCGCCCAGTCCGAGCAGCTTCCGACCCGTTTCGCGCTGGGCTACGGGCTCAGCCGGGAGCCGGGACAGGACGCCGCGTGGCGTGCCGGCGGCGTCATGATCCAGCACATGCCGAAGGCGCCGCTCAGGGCCACGGGCGGCGGTTCGGGCGAGGGCGGTCTGCTCGCGGCCGAGGATCTCGTCTCGGGCGACGACGGCGAGAACTGGCGGCGCGCGAACCTGCTTCTCGATACGGTGGAGGAGCTGGAGCTGGTGGGGCCGAGCGTCGCGCCGACGGACCTCCTGGTGCGGCTCTTCCACGAGGAGGCGCCGCGCGTCTTCGATGCCCAGCCGGTGAGCTTCGGCTGCACCTGCTCGGCCGACCGGGTGCGGCAGAGCCTGTCGATCTATTCCGCCAAGGACATCCGCCACATGACGACGGAGGAGGGCATCGTCACCGCCGATTGCCAGTTCTGCGGCGCGCATTACGAATTCGATCCCCTGACCCTCGGCTTCGAGGCCGAACGCCCGCCCGGAGACGACGATGGGCAGGCACATTGACCTCTCGGCGCTGAGGCACCTTCTGGCGGAGCGGGCGGCCGCGCCCTCCTCCGACTACGACCTGAACCCCGGCGTGACGCTGCCGCCGGGGCGCGTGCTCAGGCCCGCCGCCGTGCTGATCCCGGTTCTCGGCGCCTCGGTCATCCTGACCAAGCGCGCCTCGCACCTGAAGCACCACCCGGGCCAGATCGCGCTGCCGGGCGGCAAGATCGACGACACCGACGACGGCGCCGCCGCCGCGGCGCTGCGCGAGGCGCGGGAGGAGATCGGCCTCGACCCCGCGAACGTGGCGCTGATCGCCGAGCTGCCCGCGCACGAGACGGTGACGGGCTACACGATCACGCCGATCCTCGCGCAGGTGCGCGACGAGTTCCGCGCCGTGCCGGAGGCGGGCGAGGTGGCCGAGGTCTTCCGCGTGCCGCTCGACTTCCTCATGGAGCCCGCGAACTACCGCGTGGAGGGCCGCCGCTGGCGCGGCACGCGGCGGAACTACTTCGTGGCGCCCTACGGGCCCTACTACATCTGGGGCGCGACGGCGCGCATCCTGAAGTCGCTGGCCGACCGGGTGGCGGGATGAGGCTCGACACCGGCTGGCTGAGGGATCCCGCCACGGTGCGGGTGATGACGGCGCTGGCCGAGGGCGGCGCGCGGGCCTGGTTCGTCGGCGGCTGCGTGCGCGACGGGCTTCTCGGGCGCGAGGCGGGCGACATCGACATCGCGACCGACGCCGAGCCCCGCCGCGTCATGGCCATCGCCAAGGACGCCGGCATCCGCTGCGTTCCGACCGGCGAGGCGCACGGGACGGTCACGCTCGTCTCCGGGCACCGGCCCTTCGAGGTGACGACGCTGCGCCGCGACGTGGAGACGGACGGGCGCCGCGCCACCGTCGCCTATACCGGGCGGCTGGAGGAGGACGCGCACCGGCGCGACTTCACCATCAACGCGCTCTATGCCCAGCGGGACGGCGCCGTGATCGACCCGACCGGCGAGGGCGAGGCCGACCTCGCGGCGCGGCGCCTGCGCTTCATCGGCGACCCGCACGACCGGATCCGCGAGGACTACCTGCGCATCCTGCGTTTCTTCCGTTTCCACGCCTGGTATGCGGATCCCGAGGGCGGGATCGATGCCGCGGGCCTCGCCGCCTCGGCCGAGATGGCGGACGGCCTTGCCCGCCTCTCGCGCGAGCGCGTGGGCGCCGAGATGCGCAAGCTTCTCGCCGCACCCGACCCCGCGCCCGCGGTCGCGGCGATGGCGCAGGCGGGCGTGCTCGGCCGCGTCCTTCCGGGCGCGGAGGCGCGGCTCCTGCCGGTGCTGATCGCGTTCGAGGGCGGGCTGGCCCCGGACCCGATGCGCCGCCTCGCGGCGCTGGACCCGATGCGCCGCCTCGCGGCGCTGGGCGGGGAGGCGCCGGCCGAGCGCCTGCGGCTGTCGAAGGCCGAGGGCAAGCGGCTCGACGCCCTGCGCGAGGGCATGGGCAGCGGCGCGGGGCCGGGAGAGCTCGGCTATCGCCACGGGGTCGACCTGGCGCGCGACGTGCTGTTGCTGCGCGGCGCGGCCATGGGCGTGCCGCCCGCCCCCGAGGCGCTGGACGCGGCGGCCGAGGGTGCGCAGGCGGTCTTTCCGGTCAAGGCGCGCGACCTGATGCCGGGCCTCGCGGGGCCGGAGCTCGGCGCGGCGCTCGCCCGGATGGAGCGCGACTGGATCGCCTCGGGGTTCACGCTCGGGGCGGAGGACCTCCTGCGCTGAGGCGGGGTTTGCGCCGGCTGCGCCGTCGCCGGGGGAAGCGCCGCCTCGGGACCTGAAGGCCCCTCGGCGG
>NZ_JBQLZP010000567.1:0-8221 GCF_052168335.1 Roseicyclus sp.
GCCCATGTGGCCGATCGAGGAATAGGCCATCAGGCGCTTGATGTCCGTCTGCCCGATCGCGGCGATGGAGCCGACGAACATCGAGAGGACCGCGAGGAAGGCCACGATCTGCTGCCAGTCGCCCACCGCGCCACCGAAGGCGTCGTGCACCACGCGCGCGAGCAGCGCCGCGGCGGCCACCTTGGGCGCGGTCGCGAAAAGCGCGGTGATGGCGGTCGGCGCGCCTTCGTAGACGTCCGGCGTCCACATGTGGAAGGGCGCGGCCGAGACCTTGAAGGCGAGGCCGGCGAGCACGAAGACGAGGCCGAAGAGAAGGCCGAGGGACATCTCGCTGGCCGCCGTCGCCGCGACGATGCCGGCGAACTGCGTGGTGCCCGCGAAGCCGTAGACGAGCGACGCGCCGAAGAGGAGCAGGCCCGAGGAGAGCGCCCCGAGGATGAAGTATTTCAGCCCCGCCTCGGTCGAGCGGACGCTGTCGCGCCGGAGCGAGGCGATGACGTAGAGGCTGAGCGACTGGAGCTCGAGCCCGAGGTAGAGCGCGATGAGGTCGCCCGAGGAGACCATCATCATCATGCCCACGACGGCGAGGACCACGAGGATCGGGAACTCGAACCTGAGGAGGTTGTGGCGGGACATGAAGTCCTGCCCGATCAGCAGAACGGCGGCCGCCGACCACAGGATCGTCACCTTGGCGAAGCGGGAGAAGGCGTCGTCCACGAACATCCCGTCGAAGGCGACCCGCGTGCCCTGCCCCGTCAGCGCGATGTAGGCGCCCATGATCGCGAGGAGCAGCGCGGTGCCCCAGGTCAGCGCGGGCGCGACCCCGTCCTTCGAGGTGTAGACCGCCCCCAGGAGCCCCGCCATCGCGGCGAGCGACAGCACGATTTCCGGCAGGATGATTGCGAGATCGGGACCGAGCATGCGGCTACCTCAGTGGTTCGCGGCGAACTGGCTGCCCGGCACATGGGCCTCGAGCGCCAGCTCGTAATCCGTGATGAGCGCCTCGACCGAGGGGCCGATCACGTCGGTGATCAGGCTCGGGTAGACGCCGAGAAGAAGGGTCATGACGACGAGGGGCGCGAAGATCGCCTTCTCGCGCCGGTCCATGTCGGTGATCGACTTCAGGCTCTCCTTGATGAGGTCGCCGAAGACGACCCGCCGGTAGAGCCAGAGCGCGTAGCAGGCCGAGAGGATCACCCCCGTCGCCGCGAAGACGCCGACCCAGGTGTTGACCTGGAAGACGCCGATCAGCGTCAGGAACTCGCCGACGAATCCGCTGGTGCCCGGAAGACCCACGTTCGCCATGGTGAAGAGCATGAAGATCAGCGCGTAGGCCGGCATCCGCACGACGAGGCCGCCATAGGCGTCGATGTCGCGCGTGTGCATCCGGTCGTAGATCACGCCGACGCAGAGGAAGAGCGCGCCCGAGACGAAGCCGTGGCTGATCATCTGGAAGATCGCCCCGTCCACGCCCTGCTGGTTCGCCGCGAAGATCCCCATGGTGACGAAGCCCATGTGCGCCACGGAGGAATAGGCGATGAGCTTCTTCATGTCCTCCTGCACCATCGCCACGAGCGAGGTGTAGACGATGGCGATGACGCTGAGCCAAAGGACCAGCGGCGCCATCAGGTCCGACGCGACCGGGAACATCGGCAGCGAGAAGCGGAGGAAGCCGTAGCCGCCCATCTTCAGCAGGATCGCCGCCAGCACGACCGAGCCCGCCGTCGGCGCCTGCACGTGCGCGTCCGGCAGCCAGGTGTGCACCGGCCACATGGGCATCTTCACCGCGAAGGAGGCGAAGAAGGCGAGCCACATGAGCGTCTGCATCCCTCCCGCGATCTGCCAGCCCAGCAGCGTGACGGGCCCCGCGCTGAACTGGTGGTCGAGAAGCGCGACGATGTCCGTGGTGCCCGCGTCCACGTACATGGCGATCATCGCCACGAGCATCAGGACCGAGCCGAGGAAGGTGTAGAGGAAGAACTTGAACGAGGCGTAGATGCGGTCCTTGCCGCCCCAGATCCCGATGATCAGGAACATCGGGATCAGGCCCGCCTCGAAGAAGAGGTAGAAGAGCACGAGGTCGAGCGCCACGAAGACACCGATCATCAGCGTCTCTAGCACCAGCATCGCGACCATGTATTCCTTCACGCGGTGCGTGACGCCCCAGCACGACGCGATGGTGATCGGCATGAGGAAGGTCGTCAGCATCACGAAGAGCACGCTGATGCCGTCCACGCCCACCTTGTACTGCAGGCCGAAGAGCCACTCGGTCTGCTCGACGAGCTGGAAGCCGGTGTCGTTGGGGTCGAACTCCACCAGGATGAAGATCGACACGAGGAAGGTCGCCGCGGTCGCCGCGAACGCGAGTCGCTTGGCGTTCAGCTGCGCCGCCGCGTCGTCGCCGCGCAGGAACACCGCGAGGATGACCGCGGCGACCAGCGGCAGGAAGGTGACGATGGAGAGAAGGTTGTCCATGGGTCGGTCTCAGCCTCCGGCGCCCAGGGTGACCCAGGTGATCAGGACCACGATCCCGAGCACCATCGCGAAGGCGTAGTGGAAGATGTAGCCGGACTGCGCGCGGCTCAGCGTCCGGGTGAAGAAGGGAATGATCCCCATGGCGAGCCCGTTGATCCCGCCGTCGATCACCGCACCGTCCCCGCCCTTCCAGAAGAAGCGGCCGAGCCAGCGGGCGGGCCTCACGAAGAGGAAGTCGTAGGCCTCGTCGAAGTACCACTTGTTCAGGAGGAACAGGTAGAGCGGGCGCTGCGCGCGCGCGAGCTGCCCCGGGATCGCCGGGTTGAGGATGTAGAACCAGAGCGCGGTGACGAAGCCGAGCGCCATCGCCACGAAGGGCGCGAGACGGACCCAGGTGGGCACGACATGGGCATCGTTCAGGACGTGGTTGTCCGGTGCATGGTGGATGGCGCCCTCGCCGGGCGCGCCGGTGAAGACGTAGTGCGGCTCCTCGGCGGCATGGTCGCTCGCCTCGCCATGCGCCTCGGGCGCGGTCTCGCCCGCGTGGTCGTCGGCGGCCGCCTCATCGCCATGCGCTTCCTCGACGGCGTAGGGCACGCCGAAGAAGGACGCCACGTAGTTCGTCTTGCCGAAGAAGCTGCCGTACCAGACCATGCCAGCGAAGACCGCGCCGAGCGCGAGCACGCCGAGCGGGATCAGCATGGTCATCGGGCTTTCATGGGCGTGCTCGTGCGTGTGCTTGTTGCCGCGCGGCTCGCCGTAGAAGGTCAGGAACATGAGCCGCCAGGAATAGAAGCTGGTGAAGAGCGCGCTGACGACGAGCGACCAGAAGGCGAACTCGCCCAGGCCCGGCCCGAAGGCCCAGGCGCTCTCGATCACCGCGTCCTTCGAGACGAAGCCCGCGAAGCCCACCGGGAAGCCCACGTAGAGCAGCGGGATGCCGACGCCGGTGATGGCGAGCGTGCCGATCATCATGGCCCAGAACGTGTAGGGCAGCTTCTTCCGCAGGCCGCCGTAGTTTCGCATGTCCTGCTCGTGGTGCATCCCGTGGATGACCGAGCCCGCCCCGAGGAAGAGCATCGCCTTGAAGAAGGCATGCGTGAAGAGGTGGAACATCGCGACCGAGTAGACCCCGACGCCCGCCGCCACGAACATGTAGCCGAGCTGCGACATCGTCGAGTAGGCGATGACGCGCTTGATGTCGTTCTGCACCAGCCCGATCGTCGCCGCCACGAAGGCCGAGAGCGCGCCCACAACGATGATGAAGTTCCCCGCCATCGGCGCGTATTCGATGAGCGGCGACATCCGGCAGACGAGGAAGACGCCCGCCGTCACCATCGTCGCCGCGTGGATCAGCGCCGACACCGGCGTGGGGCCCTCCATCGCGTCCGGCAGCCAGGTGTGCAGGATCAGCTGCGCCGACTTGCCCATCGCGCCGATGAAGAGGAGGAAGGCGATCGTCTCGGCGGCGTTCAGCTCCATCCCGAGGAAGGTGATCGTCATCTCCGCGAACTCGGCCCCCATGGGCAGGATCACGTCGAACTGGATCGAATCCGCCATCCAGAAGATCGCGAAGATGCCGAGGAGAAAGCCGAAGTCGCCCACCCGGTTGACGATGAAGGCCTTCATCGCCGCCGCGCCCGCCGAGGGCTTGCGGAAGTAGAACCCGATAAGGAGGTAGGAGGCGACGCCCACCCCCTCCCAGCCGAAGAAGAGCTGGAGGAGGTTGTCCGCCGTCACCAGCATCAGCATGGCGAAGGTGAAGAACGACAGGTAGGCGAAGAAGCGCGGCCGGTAGCTCTCGCCGTGCTTGAAGTTGTCGTCATGCGCCATGTAGCCGAAGGAATACAGGTGCACGAGCGCCGAGACCGAGGTGATGACGATCAGCATGATCGCCGTCAGCCGGTCGATGCGGATGGACCATTCGCTGAAGAACGTGCCGCTCTCGATCCAGGTGAAGAGCGAGCGCGTCGTCGTCTCGCCGTCGAAGCCGAGGAACACCACCCAGCTCAGCAGCATCGACAGGAAGAGCAGGCCCGTGGCGACCGCGCAGGCCGCCTGCTCGCCGATCATGCGCCAGGTGAACCCGCAGATGAGCGCGCCGACCAGGGGGGCGAAGAGGAGGATCGTTTCCATGTCTCTCAGCCCTTCATGGTCGAGACGTCTTCCACCGCGATCGTGCCGCGGTTGCGGAAGTAGCAGACGAGGATGGCGAGGCCGATGGCGGCCTCGGCGGCGGCGACGGTCAGGATGAAGAGCGTGAAGACCTGCCCGGTCAGATCGCCGAGATAGGCCGAGAAGGCGACGAGGTTGATGTTCACCGAGAGCAGCATCAGCTCGATCGACATCAGGATGATGATGACGTTCTTCCGGTTGAGGAAGATGCCGAAGATGCCGATGACGAAGAGCGCGGAGGCCACCGTCAGGTAATGTTCAAGACCGATCGTCATGTCGTCCCTCTCGACCCCTGTACACGCGGGGCCATCTGCCGTTTTCGGTCCGGGCCGGGCCCGGCTGGTCTGTCTGTCCGGCGCGGTCCCTGCGCCGGGTCTTGTCCTGCACCTATTCGCAGTAGTTCGGTGGCGGCGGCGTCGCGGGCAGGTCGCAGCCGCAATGGCCCGCTCCCAGCCGCACGCGCGACGCCTCGACGCCGATGGCGCGCACCTGCGTCGCCACCTCGGTCAGGGTCTGCGGCGCGTCGTCCATCATGATCTCGTAGAGCAGGTCCTCGGCGATCCAGAAGCGCCCGGCGCGATCCTCGTCGGCGACGATCAGGACGCCCTCGCGGCTGTTGCACTCCACCAGCACGGTGCGGTGGCGGGGGTCGCTGTCGCGCGACTCGCGGAACAGCACGACGTTGTCGCGCCAGGCGGACAGCTCGGCGATGCCGTCGTCGTTGTGGCAGATGGGCTGCATGATCACGCAGGCGGCAACCGCCCCCGGGGCGAGCCCGAGGCCGAGGCCGACCGATGCCATGACGCCCGCCTGGCCCATCAGCGCAGCCCCTGCCCCGGCTTGACGTCCTTCAGCTCCATCGCCTTGGCCGGGTCGCGGTACATCTGGGCGAGCACGTCCTGCCGCTTGATGTCGGCGCGGTGGCGCAGCGTCAGCACGATCGCGCCCACCATCGCCACCAGCAGGATCAGGCCCGAGAGCTGGAAGGGCAGGAAATACCGGTCGTAGAGGATCAGGCCCAGCGCCTCGGTGTTGTGGATCTCCTCCAGCGGCGGGATCGGGTTGCCGAGCCGCGCGTCGATCCCCTCGGAGAAGGTCCAGCTCCCGTAGGCGAGGCCGAGCTGCATCAGGATGACGACCCCGATCAGCCCCGCGAGCGGCATGTATTTCGCCATCTCGGCCTTCAGCCCCGCGAAGTCGACGTCGAGCATCATGACGACGAAGAGGAACAGGACCGCGACCGCGCCCACGTAGACGATGATGAGGAGCATCGCGACGAATTCCGCGCCGAGCAGCACGAAGAGGCCCGCGCCCGAGAGGAACGCGAGGATCAGCCACAGGACCGAGTGGACCGGGTTCTTCGCCGTGACGGTCAGGAGGCCGCCGACGATGATCGAGACGGCGAAGGCGTAGAAGGTGAAGTCCGCGATGGTCATGTCACTCCTCCGTCCCGTCTATGGCTTCCTTGGCGAGTTCCATCGCCTTGTTCATCGCGGGCACGCCGCCGAACATGGCGGCCATGCCGATGGCTTCGGCGATCTCCTGCTTGGTCGCGCCCGCCTCGAGGGCGTGGCGGACGGTCAGGCGGATCTGCGGCTCGGCCACGGCGCCCTGGATCGTGAGGCCCTGGAGCGTCAGGAGAAGCCGGGTCTTGGCGTCCAGCCCCTCGGGGTTGAACTGCTTGCCGAGGAAGGCCTCGAGCATCTCGGAGGGGACCGTCGGCCAGAGCTTGTCGAAGCCCGCGGGCGTGAAGTTCGCCAGCGCGGGGTTCATCGCCTTGACCCATTCCTGCGACATCTCCTGCGTCTGCCGGAACAGCGCCTCGAAGGGATTCTGGGATTTCTCGCTCATCGGTAGGGCGCATCCAGTTCGAGGTTGCGGGCGATCTCCGCCTCCCACCGCTCGCCGTTCTCGAGGAGCTTCTGCTTGTCGTAGAACAGCTCCTCCCGGGTCTCGGTGGCGAACTCGAAGTTCGGGCCCTCGACGATGGCATCGACCGGACAGGCCTCCTGGCAGAAGCCGCAGTAGATGCACTTCGTCATGTCGATGTCGTAGCGCGTGGTGCGGCGGCTGCCGTCCTCGCGCGGCTCGGCGTCGATGGTGATGGCCTGCGCGGGGCAGATCGCCTCGCAGAGCTTGCAGGCGATGCAGCGCTCCTCGCCGTTGGGATAGCGGCGCAGCGCGTGCTCGCCGCGGAACCGCGGGGACAGCGGCCCCTTCTCGTGCGGGTAGTTCACCGTCGCCTTGGGGGCGAAGAAATACCGCATGCCGAGGGCGAGACCCTTCAGCATGTCCTGCATCAGGAAGTACTTGGTGGCGCGGGTCCAGTCGATCTGCGTCATCTCGGCCTCCTATGTCAGAGTCCCACCGCCCAGCGGGCATAGGCGCCGCCGAACAGCTCGAACTTCGCGAGGAAGGCTACGATCACCACCCAGGCGAGCGACAGGGGAAGGAAAACCTTCCAGCCGATCCGCATGAGCTGGTCGTAGCGGTAGCGCGGCACCACGGCCTTCACCATCGCGAAGAGGAAGAAGAACAGCGCCATCTTGGCGATCATCCACAGCGGGCTGTCCGGAATGAACGGAATGGGCGAGAGCCAGCCGCCGAAGAACAGCAGCGTGATGAGCGCGCACATCAGGAAGATGGCGATGTATTCGCCCGCCATGAACAGCAGGAAGGGCGTGGACGAGTATTCCACCTGGTAGCCCGCGACGAGCTCGGATTCCGCCTCGGGCAGGTCGAAGGGCGGGCGGTTGGTCTCGGCCAGCGCCGAGATGAAGAAGAGCACGACCATCGGCAGGTGCGGCAGCCAGTACCACGAGAACAGGCCCCAGTCCCCGTCCTGCGCCGCGACGATGGCCCCGAAGTTCATCGAGCCCGTCGAGATGATGACCCCGATGATGATGAGGCCGATCGAGACCTCGTAGGAGATCATCTGCGCCGCCGACCGGAGAGACCCCAGGAACGGATACTTCGAGTTCGACGCCCAGCCGCCCATGATGACGCCGTAGACCTCGAGCGAGGAGACGGCGAAGACGTAGAGGATGGCGACGTTGATGTCGGCGAGCACCCAGCCGTCGTTGAACGGGATCACCGCCCAGGCGATCATGGCGAGCACGAAGGACGTCATCGGCGCGAGCATGAAGACCGGACGGTCCGCGCCCGCCGGGATCACGACCTCCTTCACGACATACTTGAGCGCGTCGGCGACCGTCTGGAGCAGGCCGAAGGCGCCCACCACGTTCGGGCCCCGGCGCATCTGGACCGCGGCCCAGATCTTGCGGTCGCCGTAGACCAGGAACAGCAGCGAGATCATCACGAAGCCGATCACCAGAAGGCTCTGGGCGGCGATTGTCACGATGATGCCCGGCGTGGTCGTAAAGAAGCCGTCCATGGTCGTCCTCAAACCGTCGGTATACCTTGCTCGGCGCAGCCTGCCGCCGTCACCTCGGCGTCGATCGTCTGCAACCCTCGCGGGAGCGTCGGCGAGACGGTGTAAACCGCATCCGCGACCCGAACGCCACCCTCTTCGTACACATTTGTGCGCACATGTCGCGCAAAGCCGTAGCCC
>NZ_JBQLZP010000568.1:0-1809 GCF_052168335.1 Roseicyclus sp.
GGTCCAGTTCACGATCAGCCGCGTGGTCTCGGCCTCCTCGCGCTCCTCCTCGACGACGCCCTGGCCGTAGAGCCAGGCGCGCCGGCGGCCCTCGCCGTGGGCAAGCTCGACCGTCGCGCGGTGGCGGGGTTCCGAGACCCGTTCGGACACCGCCTTCAGCATCGGCCCGAGCCCCGCCCCGGTCAGCGCCGAGATGGCGAAGATGCCGTCGCGGCGCGCGGCCTCGGTCTCCTTCGTCTCGCGCTCGGGGCCCTTGAGGAGGTCGGTCTTGTTCCAGACCTCGATCACCGGCGTCGCGCCCGAGACGCCGAGATCCTCGAGGATCGCCACGACGTCCGCCGCCTGCTCCTCGCTCTGGGGGTGCGAGATGTCGCGGACGTGCAGGATGAGATCGGCGTCCAGCACCTCCTCGAGCGTGGCGCGGAAGGCGGCGACGAGCTGCGTCGGCAGGTCCGAGATGAAACCGACCGTGTCCGACAGGATCACCTTGGTCCCGTCGGGCAGCGTCACGCCCCGCATCGTCGGGTCGAGCGTCGCGAAGAGCATGTCCTTGGCCAGCACCTCCGCCCCGGTCAGCCGGTTGAACAGCGTCGACTTGCCCGCGTTGGTGTAGCCCACCAGCGCCACGATGGGGAACGGCACCTTCTTGCGCGCCTCGCGGTGCAGGGTGCGCGTCTTCACCACCTTGGCGAGCTGCCGGCGGAGCCGCGTGATCGCCTCGTCGATGGCGCGGCGGTCGGCCTCGATCTGCGTCTCGCCGGGGCCGCCGACGAAGCCGAGGCCGCCCCGCTGCCGCTCGAGGTGGGTCCAGGCGCGGACAAGGCGCGTCCGCTGGTAGCTGAGCGCCGCGAGCTCCACCTGCAGCACGCCCTCGCGCGTCCGGGCGCGGTCGGCGAAGATCTCGAGGATCAGCCCCGTCCGGTCGAGCAGCTTGCAGCCCCATTCCTTCTCGAGGTTGCGCTGCTGCACGGGCGTCACCGCGCCGTCGATGAGGACAAGCCCCACCCCGGTCTCGGCGATGCGGGCCTTCAGCTCCTCGATCTTGCCCGAGCCGAAGAGCATTCCGGGCTGCGCCTTGGGCAGGCGCACGACATCGCCCCCCACGACCTCGATGTCGGGGAGCGCGTGGGCGAGCGCCACGGCCTCGTCGAGCGCCGGGCCGGGTTCGCGCCGGTCGCGGTCGCTCTTTATGTCGGGATGCAGGACCAGCGTGCGCATCTTCGCGCGCGCCGTCCCCTTCTGGTCCTTGTCGATGGAAGGGCTCCGTCCGGCGCGCTCAATCGTCCCCGTCGTAGAGGTTGATCGGCTGGGCCGGCATGACGGTGGAAATGGCATGCTTGTAGACGAGCTGGCTCTGACCGTCGCGGCGCAGGAGCACGCAGAAATTGTCGAACCAGGTGATCACGCCCTGCAGCTTCACGCCGTTGATGAGGAAGATCGTCACCGGCACCTTCGTCTTGCGGACGTGATTGAGAAACGCGTCCTGGAGGTTCTGTTTGTTTTCGGCCATGGTGTCTTCGCGCCTTTCTGGTCGCCGCCGTTAGCCGGCGGACGTGTCGTCCCGAAAAGACTATGGTGCGAGTGAAAGCGGATTTCCAGTCCGGAAACCGGCACTTGCCGCAAATGCATTCACGTGCGCCAGAAGGCGGGGTTGAAAAGCGCGATGAGCACCAGCGTTTCGATCCGCCCGAGGATCATCGCCGCCGCGAGGATCAGCTTCGCCGGATCGGAGAGCGTCGCGTAGGAGACCGGCGCCTCGCCCGCCATTTCGGCCAGCGGTCCCGTCTCGGCGCTGACGACGACGGGACC
>NZ_JBQLZP010000569.1:0-3335 GCF_052168335.1 Roseicyclus sp.
CCAGCCGGCCCGCGCGTTCCACGAAGATGCGGTTGGGGCCGTTCACCAGGATGTCGTTGACGCTCTCGTCCTTCAGAAGCGGCTCGAGCGGGCCGAGACCCGTCACCTCGTCGAAGAGCTCGACGTTCAGCATCTGCCGGTCTTCGCGGTTGAGAACGACGCCCAGCTCGGCCAGCTGCTCGCTGGTGATGGCGTTGATCTCGGCGCGGAGCTCGCTTTCCTTCGCCGTCTCGAGGGCGGAGAGGTTCAGGTTGTCGAGCAGACGGTGGTGCATCTCCGTCTTGAGTTCGTCGAGCCGCTGGCGGCGCTTGAAATCCTTCTCGTCGCCGCCGCCCGTTCCCGCGAGGTCGGCCTTGGGCACTGCGGCGACCGTCTGAGGCTTGCGCGCGGCCTTGGGCGTGTCGCCCGACTCGTCCGGCCCCTCGGATACGGGGGGGCGCGCCTCGGTCTTCGCGGCGGGCGTGGGCTCGGCCGCGTCGGGCTTGGATCCGGGTTTGCGGTATTTCGAGAACATCGGCTGCCTTCCCTGGGGTTGTCCGGGCCATGCGGCCCGGTCGTCACTTGCTCGCGCGGAGGTCGGCGACCATCGCCTGGTGCAGGCCCTGCGCCAGCTTCGCGATTTCCTTGCGCGTCGGGTTCTTGCGGAACGCCTCGGCCAGCGGCTGGCCATTGTCGCCGGCCTGCTGGATCTGCTTGCCGCCGTCGGGCAGGTGGATCTTGATCTCCACCCCGAGGCTCTCGGCGAGCTTCTTGATCCGGCCCTTGCCGGTCAGGTCCATGCCGCCCGGCGCCTTGTTGAGGACGTACTGCACCTTCTCGAGCGGCAGGTCCTCGGCGCGCAGCGCCTTGATGAAGCGCATCGCGTCCTGCGCCGAGCGCAGGTCGAGCTCCATCGTCGCGAAGAAGATGTCGGCGCGGCTCAGCACCGCCTCGGTCCAGACCACGAGGCTCCGCGGCATGTCGATCACGACGATGTCGAAGCACTGCCGCGCCAGGTTGACGATGGCCTCCACCTCGGCGGGGCCCATGATGTCGAGCGGCAGGATCTCGGGCGGCGCGGTGAAGACCGACAGCCGGTCGCCGTAGCCCACGAGCGCCTGCTTGAAGGCGTCCACGTCCATCGTGTGGGCGTCCTGCAGGAACTCGACCACCACCTCGCGGCGGGGCAGGTCGAGATAGGTCGCGACCGAGCCGTATTGCAGGTCGAAGTCCATGAGGCAGACGCTCGGCGGTTTCTTCTTGTCCACCGTCGCCAGTTCCCAGGCGAGGTTGACCGCGAAGGTCGTGGCGCCGGTGCCGCCCGCGAGGTTCTGAACCGCGAAGACGGCGCCCTGGCCCTCCATCGTCGGCTTGGCGTTGGGCGCGCCCTTCGGCGTCGCATCCGCGGCCGCGCCGGGATCGGCCGCCATCGTCTTGATCCGCTCGATCGAATCGTGCAGCGCACCGTCCGAGAGCGGGTAGGGCAGGAAGTCGTCCGCGCCGAGGCGCAGGAGCTGGTGCAGCGTCGCGGGCGAGACGCCGTCGGCCACGAGGATCACCCGGATGCCGCGCGTCTTCGCGGTGCGGATCACCTCTCCGAGCAGGCCCACGTCGGCCTCGTCCTCGCTGGTGATCGCGAGCGCGATGAACACGAGATCATCGGCCTCGGGCTGCTGGAGAAAGGCTCGCGCCTCCTCGAAGCCGAGGTCGCCCCAGCCTTCGCCGAGCTCGGCCTCCATGTCCTCGATCAGCAGATCGAAGCGATGCACGTTACGCGACACCGTGCAGGCGATCACGGGCGCCGGTTCGGTTTGCAGTGCCAGTCCGCTACTCATCCTCATCATCCCAGCTCTGCCCGGGTCATCCGGGTCGTGTTCTGACGGAGGCGGCGAAATCCGGCCCCCGCAGCCGGTCCGGGGAAGCGTCGCGCGCTTCCGCAGATGGACCGAGCCGCAGGCGAACCTGACGGTCAAAAGGGGCAACAATAGGACGAAAAAGGGGGATTAGGTTTACGTCTTGCGGAGATTCCCGTCGAGGCCGGGGCCGGGGCGGGGGCGGGCGCGGCAAAGAAAAAGGGCCCGCGTTGCGGGCCCCTTCCGGTGTGCTGGCGTGGCGTGCCTCAGCCGCCGCCACCCGTCGTCGCCGGCGCGCCCGACGCGACGTAGGAGCGGTAGACGATGCGGGCGTATTCGCCGTCGAGCACCAGCGGATGGCTCTGCACGAAGCCCGTGACGCGGGTGACGGTGCGCCGGTTGCGAACCTCCTCGGCCTCGGTCAGCACGACGGGCTGCGACTCGCCGAAGGAGACCAGCGCCTCGAGCCGCGAGCGATCGACGCCCTGGCTCACGATGTAGTCGACCGCGGCGCGTGCACGGCGCAGGCCGAGGCGCTGGTTGTAGGCGCGGCTTCCGACGAGGTCGGTGTGCCCGTAGACGGAGAACCGCACCTCGGGGAAGTGCCGGATGAAGGCCGCCTGCTCGCGCAGGATGGCGCGGGCCTCGTCGTCCAGCATCGCCGAGTTGAAGGCGAAGTTGATCGTCGTCGGCACCCTCTCGGCGAAGCGCTCGCCGAGGACTTCCGCATAGGACAGCTCGCCCGACTGCAGCATGATGTTGGTCATCGTCGGGTTGCCGAAGGCGCCCTCGTCGAGTTCCGAGCCGAGGCCCCGGCTGTCGTCGAAGAGGTCCTCGCAGCCCGCCAGCGTGACGACGAGGGCGAGGGCCACGCCACCGGCCGCGATGCGGCGCAGGAGCGGCGTGGGGGAGGCGGGGTTCGTGAGACTGCGCATCTGGTCTCTCCTCAATCCATCACGTAGCCGTAGGAGCCGGTGAAGTCCTGCTGGGCGACATCGCCCGCCGCGGTGCCGGGACGGGGCCGGCCCGCCACGCGCCCGTGCAGGAAGAGGTCGGCCTCCGTCGGGATCGTCACCCGGTCGGTCGGCAGCGCCAGCGCCTCGCCGCGCACCGGGTTCACCAGGTGGGCGGTGACGATGATGACGAGTTCCGTCTGCTCGCGCTGGTAGCTCGCCGAGCGGAACAGGGCGCCCAGGATCGGCAGGTCGCCGAGCCACGGCACCTGGCCCACCGCGTCGCGGAAATCGTCCTGCAGGAGGCCCGCGATGGCGAAGCTCTCGCCGTCGCGCAGCTCGACCGTGGTCGAGGCGCGGCGGGTGTTGAGCGAGGGGATCTCCGCGCCGCCGCCGAGCTGGATGTTCGCGGCGATCGAGGAGACCTCGGCGTTCAGTTGCAGGTTGATGATCTCGCCGTCAACGACCGTGGGGGTGAACTGCATGTTCACCCCGAAAGGCTTGAACCCGATGCCCACGCCCTCGTCGCTGCGGGCCGGGGACGGGGATT
>NZ_JBQLZP010000570.1:0-11677 GCF_052168335.1 Roseicyclus sp.
TGCGCTCCGCCGCCGTTCTTGAAGACGGTGATCTCCTCGTCCGACCCGCGCGCATAGGCGCCGGAGGACAGATCGTAGTAGTCGCCGAGAATGTCGGCCTCCGAGAGGACACCCGCCTTGAGCGGGATCTCCACCTCGCCGATATGTCCGATCGTCGTGTGCCGCGCGTCGACGAAGAGGCGCCCGCGCCGCAGGACCTCGTCGTCCGCCTCGCGCATGTCCGGGCGGTAGGCGCCGATCAGGTCGACATGGGTGCCGGGGGCGAGCCAGGCGCCGAGGAGCACGGGCTCCCTCGACATCGTGGCGCAGGCGACGATGTCGGCGCCGCCCGCGGCCTCCGCCAGATCCGTCACCGCCTCGGTGTCCGGAAAGGACGCCGCCAGCCGCCGCGCGGCCTCGGCCGAACGGTTCCAGATGCGGAACCGCGCGCGCGGGAAGGCGGCGCCATAAGCCTCGCGCAGGCTCCGCGCCACGGTGCCCGCGCCGACGATCAGGATCGTGTCGCTGTCCGGCCGCGCCAGCCTCCGCGCGGCCAGCAGGCTGTCGCCCGCCGTCTTCCACTTCGTCACCAGGTGGAAATCGAGGATCGCCTCGAGCCGCCCGTCTCCATCCGAATAGAGGCTGACGCCGCCGTTGACGCTCGGCACCCCGTTGCCGGGATTGCCCGGAAAGACCGTCGCGGTCTTCACCAGCGCGCCCATCCCGTCGATCCAGGCCGCCCGGCTCAGCAGCGTGTCGGCGCCCCGGTAGAGGAAGGTGTCTCCCACCTCCGCCCGCGGCAGGAGGTGCCCGGCCTCGAGTGCGCGCGTCAGCTCCAGCCAGTCGAGCCGCGCCTCGACCTCGGCCGCGACGATGGTGACGCTCATGCCGCCGTCCCCTCGGCGTCGAGAAGGCCCGCGGCCGCGAGCACGGAGGCGAACCCCTCCGGCGCCTCGAAGAGATGCACCTGCCAGCCCCGCGCCCGCGCGGCGGCGATGTTGTCGGCCCGGTCGTCGGTGAAGAGCAGGCGCTCGGGCGCGACGCCCGCCATGCGCTCCACCGCCTCGTAGATCCGCGGGTCGGGCTTCATGAAGCCCAGGTGCCCCGAGACCACGGCGCCGTCGAACTCGTTGAGGAAGTCGTAGCGCGTCTGCGCGAAGGCGAAGCTCTCGGTGCCGAAGTTCGTCAGCGCGTAGACCGGCACGCCGCGCGCCCGGAGCGCGCGCATCAGCTCGACCGTCCGCGGGATCGCGGGGCTCGCCATCTCGATCCAGCTGTCGTGCCAGTCGCGGATCTCGGCCCGCCAGTCGGGATGCCGCTCGGCCATCTCGTAGATCACGTCGCGGAACCCTTCCCCGAGGTCCACGCGCTCGTTCATCCCCGCGAGGTCCACCTCGGCGAAGAGCGCGCGGCGCCGCGCCTCGCCGATGGTGCGGTCGTAGTGCCGCTCGGGCGCCCATTCCAGAAGCACGTTCCCGACATCGAGGACGACGGCCTCCACGTGGCCGCTCATGACCGCGCCCCGTACATCGCCTCGGCGTGGAAACTCACGTGATCCTCCATGAAGCTCGACACGAAGAAGTAGGAATGGTCGTAGCCCGGCTGCATCCGGATCTGGCCGTTCTGCCGCCGCGCGACCATCGCCTCGGCCAGCGCCTCGGTCTTCAGGAGGTCGCCGAACTGGTCCGCCGTCCCGGTGTCGATCAGGACCGGCCCCGGAAATCCGCGCCCGCGCATCAGGAGCGTCGCGTCATGCGGCTCCCACAGCGCGGTGTTCTCGCCGAGATAGGCCGTGAACTGCTTGCGGCCCCAGTCGCTGTCGCTCGGGTTGCAGATCGGCGCGAAGGCCGAGACGCTGGCGAAGCGGTCGGGGAAGGACATGGCGATGGTCAGCGCGCCGTGACCGCCCATGGAATGCCCGGTGATGCCCTGCCGCTCCTCGTCGAGCGCGAAGCGGCTGAACAGCGCGCGCGGCAGTTCCTCGGTCACGTAGTCCCACATCTGGAAATGCTCGGCCCAGGGGTCCTGCGTCGCGTTCACGTAGAAGCCCGCGCCCTGCCCGAGATCGTAGGCCGCGTCGTCCGGCACGCCCGGACCCCGTGGCGAGGTGTCGGGGAATACCAGCGCGATGCCCTGCTCCGCCGCCCATGCCTGGGCCCCCGCCTTCACCATGGCGTTCTCGTGCGTGCAGGTCAGCCCCGAGAGGTACCACAGGACCGGCACCGGCCCCTCCTCCGCCTCCGAAGGCAGGAACAGGCCGAAGGTCATCTCGGTCCCCGTGGCGTCGGAGGCGTGCCGGTAGACGCCCTGCGTCCCCCCGAAGCACCGGTTCTCGGAAATCGTGTCCATGCTGGTCCCCTGTTGCGGCACGCTCCATCGGTAGCGCGCGCGCGACCCGCGCCGCAACCCGTCAGAGGCCGACCGTGATCCCCGCGTAGCCCGAGACCCAGGCGATCACCGCCGAGACGGTCAGGATCGAGACCGCCGTCGAGATCAGGATCGAGGCCGAGACGCGCTGCGGCGCGATCCCGTAGTGCTGCGCGAGGATGTAGACGTTGCCCGCCACCGGCAGCGAGGCCGCCGCGATCATCACCGCCGCGTCGAAGGGCTCGACCGGGAAGAGGACGAGCGCCGCGAAGGCCACCGCCGCGGGGTGCAGCACCAGCTTGCAGAAGCTGAGCCACCCCGCGACCGACAGACGTTCCGCCGACTTGCCCGCCAGCGACGCGCCGATGGCGAAGAGCGCGCCGGGCGTCGCCGCCGCGCCGAGGATGCCGAGGAACTCGTTCACCGGGCCCGGCACGTCCCAGCCGGTCGCCGACCAGGCGAGGCCGAGGCTTATGGACACGATCATCGGGTTCTTCAGAAGTCCGATCCCCACGCTCCGCATCGTCGAAAGCCGGACACGCCCCTCCCGGCTGCCGGTGACGAGGATCACGATGAGCGACGAGAACACGACGAGGTCGATCGTCAGCACCATCAGGACCGGCCCCGCCGCCGCCTCCCCCAGCAGCACGACCAGCATCGGCACCCCGAGAAACCCCGTGTTCCCGATCGTGGCGCACTGCGCCTCGAAGGCCGCCTCGCCCACCGGCCTCCGCCGCAGCATCGCGACCGCGGTGGCGATCAGGTAGACGACGAAGCAGCCCCAGAGGTAGGCCGCCACGAACCACCAGTCGAATATCTCGCCCAGCGACAGGTTCGCCGCGAAGCGGAACAGCATCGCCGAGAGCGCGAAGTAGAAGACGAACTTCGTGAGGTAGGCCGCCGCCTCTGCCGTGAAGAACCCGGTCCGGCAGGCCTGGTAGCCGAGGCCGATCAGGGCGAAGAACGGAAGTGTCTTCAGGAAGATCTCGAGCATGACGCGCCGTCGCTACGACGCGGCGAGGCCCGAGTCCAGCCGTGCCGCGCACGCGAAGGCCCGGGGACTTGTCGAAAGTGAACCGAATGGTTTACATTCAACTCCCAGAAGGGGACATCGCATGAACGCCGAAGCTCGGATCAAGAAGGGTCGCAAGTTCGACCAGGTGGTCGATGGCGCGCGCGCGGTGTTCCTGCGCGAGGGCTACGAGGGCGCCAGCGTCGACGAGATCGCGCGCGACGCGGGCGTCTCGAAGGCCACGCTCTACAGCTACTTCCCCGACAAGCAGCACCTCTTCCTGGCCGTGCTCGAGGCCGAATGCGCCCAGCAGGCCGAGGTCGAGTTCCTGATGGACGCGGGCGAGCTCAGCGTCGAGGAGACGCTGCACGTCATCTGCAAGGCGCTGATGACCTTCATCCTCTCGCGCTTCGGCCAGGACATGTTCCGCGTCTGCGTCGCCGAGGCGCAGCGCTTCCCCGAGCTCGGCCGCGCCTTCTACGACAGCGGGCCGCGGAAATGGGGCCGCAAGATCGCGCAGTATCTCGACAGCCCCAGGGCCCGCCACGTCCTCGACATCGAGGACAGCGCGCTCGCCGCCGACCAGCTCGCGCAGCTCTGCCGCACCGATCTCATGCTCAAGGTTCTCTTCGGCATCGAGAAGGACCCGCCCGAGGCCGAGATCGACCGCATCGCCGCCGAGGCGGTCCGGACCTTCCTCGCCCGCTACCGCCGCGCCTGAGATGGCCGGCCACGTCGATCCGACCCGCGAGAGCTTCGCCGCCTTCCGCGCGATGGAGCGCGAGGGGCCGGTGCACATGCTGAACCTCCTCCGCTTCCGCGAGCGCGCGGCCTACGACGACGGGACCGAGTGCTCGGGCGCCGAGGCCTACCGCGCCTGTGCCCGCGAGAGCGGCCCGATCTTCCGGCGCCTCGGCGGGCGGCAGGTCTGGCTCGGCACGCCGGAGCTGATGCTCATCGGTCCCGAAAGTGAACGCTGGGACCTCGCCTTCATCATGGCACCCGCGGCCCCGGGCGACACCTTCGGCGAGACGGGTAACTGACCCCCCCTTCATCCTGGTTGAAAACTCCGGGGGAGCGCCGCGCCCCGCGGCGCCGGGGGCAGCGCCCCCGACAGGCGCGGTGGAGCGGTTCCCGGAACGGGGACCCGACACCGCGCCTTCGCCGGTCGCCGCACGCAGGGCGGCGAAACCCCTTCAGTCGATGCGCCGCGCGCAGGGCGGCGACCCCCTCAGTCGATGCGCCGTACCAGGAGCTGGTTGCCCTGCCCCCGCTTCACCTCCAGCGTCCGCAGGCTCTGCACCAGGTCCGAAAGCTTGCGCTTGCCGTAGGTGCGGGTGTCGAAGTCGGGGTTGGCCGAGGTCAGGAACTGCCCGATCTGGCCGAGCGAGTACCAGTCGTCCTCCTGCTCGATCCCCTCCATCGCCCGGTAGACGAGGTCGCGCGCCTCCTGCAGCGGGCGCTTCTCGACCGTCTTGCCGGTCTCGGCGGTGCGCTCCTCCTTCTCGTCCTCGCCGAGGATGTTCTCGATGAAGATGAACCGCTTGCAGGCCTTGCGGAAGGCGTCGGGCGTCTTCTGCTGGCCGATGCCGTAGACCTCGAGCCCCTGCTCGCGCAGCCGGCTCGCCAGCCGCGTGAAGTCGCTGTCCGAACTCACCAGCACGAAGCCGTCGAAGCGGCCCGAATGCATCAGGTCCATCGCGTCGATCACCAGCGCGATGTCCGAGGCGTTCTTGCCCACGGTGTTCGCGGGCTGGTGGTGCGGCACGATGCCGAACTCCGCCTGCACGTTCGACCAGCCCTTCATGTGGGTCGAGGAGAAGTCGCCGTAGATGCGCCGGACGCTCGCCTCCCCGAGGCTCGCGATCTCCTCGAAGATCGCCTTCGCGTGCTTGTGGGACGTGTTGTCCGCGTCGATCAGGACCGCGAGAAGCGGTGTGTCAGTCGCCATGCCCGAATACCTCCGGCCCCAGCGTGTCACAGCTGGCCCGGCCATGCCAGAGCGCCCGGAGCGCCTCGGCCAGGATGGCGGTCGTGTTCGCGAGGTAGATCGTGCCGCTTCCCGCCTCGAGATGCACCGCGGCCCCCCTGACGCGCGCGCCGCAGATGCCGAGGTGCAGCTCGCCCTCCACGCCCGCGGCAAAGCCGTCGAGACCGCCCGAGGCCTGCGGCAGCAGGCGCAGGAAGACATCCGTGATGCCCCCGCTTTCCGAGATCTCGAGGGCGGCGACGGTGGCGCGGTCGAGCTCGAACGCCGCGCCCCCCGCGTCGAGCGTCAGGAGCGGCGCCGCCCCGGCCTGCGTTCCCCCGACGAGCGCGAGAGGGAGGATCGCCGCGCCCCTAGGCCCCATCGCGAAGGTCCTTCCACATCACCAGCGCGTCGACAAAGCCGAGCGTCGGGTGCCGGAACGCGCCCGGCAATCGCCCGACGATGCGGAACCCCGCCCGCTCCCATGTCGCGACCGCGCGCGTGTTCGTGGAGACGACGAAGTTGTACTGCATCGCGCGGTAGCCCTGCGCCCGCCCCTCGGCGAGCGTGTGGTCGAGCATCGCCCGCGCGATCCCCTTCCCCCGCGCCTCGGGCAGGGTGCAGTAGCCCGCGTTGCAGACATGCGCGCCGTTGCCGGTCTGGTTCGGCCTCAGGTAGCAGCAGCCGAGCGGCGCACCCTCGGCCTCGGCGATCCAGACCCGCGCGGAGGGCGGCCAGAAGTAGCTCAGGCCGCCCGCCTTGCCCCCTGCCGGGTCGGCGCAGAAGGTCTCGCCCGCCTCGACCGCGGGCTTCAGGATGCGCCAGACGGTCTCGTCGTCGGGGCCACGGACCGCCTCGCGCAGCACCAGGGTCATCCCGGCCGTCAGTAGACCACGACCGAGCGGATCGACTCGCCCGCGTGCATGAGATCGAAGGCCCTGTTGATGTCCTCGAGCGGCATCGTGTGGGTGATCATCGAGTCGATCTCGATCTTGCCGTCCATGTACCAGTCCACGAACTTCGGCACGTCCGTCCGCCCCTTGGCGCCACCGAAGGCCGTGCCTTTCCAGACCCGCCCGGTCACGAGCTGGAACGGCCGCGTCGAGATCTCGGCCCCCGCGGGCGCCACGCCGATGATGACCGAGACGCCCCAGCCGCGGTGCGAGCATTCCAGCGCGTCGCGCATCACCTTCACGTTGCCCGTCGCGTCGAAGGAGTAGTCGACGCCGCCGATCTGGTCGGCGCCGCGCTTGGTCAGATTGACGATCTCCTGCACCACGCTGCCGTCGATCTTCGAGGGGTTGATGAAGTGCGTCATGCCGAACTTGCGCGCCATCTCGGCCTTGGCGTCGTTCAGGTCGACGCCGATGATCATGTCGGCGCCCGCCATGCGCAGGCCCTGGATCACGTTGAGACCGATGCCGCCCAGCCCGAAGACCGCCGCCGTCGAGCCGATCTCGACCCCGGCGGTGTTGATGACGGCGCCGATCCCGGTGGTCACGCCGCAGCCGATGTAGCAGATCTTCTCGAAGGGCGCGTCGTCGCGCACCTTGGCGAGCGCGATCTCGGGCATGACCGTGTGATTGGCGAAGGTCGAGCAGCCCATGTAGTGAAAGATCGGGGTGCCATCGAGCATGGAGAACCGCGTCGTTCCGTCGGGCATCAGGCCCTGGCCCTGGGTGTTGCGGATCGCGGTGCAGAGATTGGTCTTGCCCGACAGGCAGGACGGGCACTGACGGCATTCGGGCGTGTAGAGCGGGATGACGTGATCGCCCGGCTTGAGCGTCGTCACGCCCTCGCCCACCTCCACGACGACGCCTGCGCCCTCGTGCCCGAGGATCGACGGGAACAGCCCCTCGGGGTCGGCGCCCGAGAGGGTGAATTCGTCGGTATGGCAGATGCCGGTGGCCTTGATCTCGACGAGGACCTCGCCGGCCTTGGGCCCGTCGAGGTTGACCTCCATGATCTCCAGGGGCTTGCCGGCCTCGACCGCAACGGCGGCACGTGTACGCATTGAACCATCTCCTCACTGATCGGTTGTCCTGGCGCGACCTTGTGCCAAACTTTTCCCACAGGCAACGGAGGATGCCATGCAGATGATCCGTTTCGTTCCCCTCGCCCTCGGCGCCGCGATCCTGGGCGCCATGCCGGCCTGCGTGCCCGTCGTGGCCGAGGACGACACCTGCGGCGCGTCCGCCTACAGCCACCTCGTCGGCCGCGACCGCTCGGTGGCGGAGGACCTCCGCCTCGTCCAGCCCAAGCGCGTCTACGGCCCCGACGAGGCGGTGACGATGGACTTCAACCCCGACCGGATCAACTTCGTCATCGGCGAAGACGGCGACATCGCCGAGGTGCGCTGCGGGTAGGCGGGGCGAACAAGCCGGCCGCCCCGCCAAACGGATCAATGGCGAGTCTTCCTCAAAGACGCCGCGATTGCGCGCGCGTTCGGAAAACGACGACCTTTGATCACTTCATTGACGCGCCCAGGATTTACATCGAACGATGCTGCGATGCGGTTCTGGAACTCACCAGCCCAGTGACGCAGCCAGATCTGAACTGCGTCAGCCTCGTTGAGCCGATAACTCGGCTGTCTGTTGCTCACGATGTATACCTCCGTGAGTGAGACATTCAGAGGCGTTGACGGCGAATCCAAACAATGCAAGATGCAGAGTGTGAATTCACAATGTTGCCCCTGAATGGGGTTGCTACCTAGCGCGAGGTGTTGAGAGCACCTCGCGCTTTCATTTTCTACCATACGGTGGTCGGCGTGCGTCAAGGCGCTCGCACCGGATATCGTTCAGCACACAACCATATCCACGAAATGTAGAAGGGGCCTGTGGATAAGTGCTCGCGTGGTCCCGATCTTGCGCTACGGATGCCACGGACATGACGCCTTGCGCCGCCCCCTGATTCCGCCTATATGCGCGAGAACAGCGGCGCCTCGGGGTCCACACCCGGGGCTCCACCGGGACTTTCGCGGGCCGCTCGGCCCGCTTTTTCGTTTCTGGGGACCCCGAAACCGCACATGAACGACCTGATCGCCAAGACGTCCATCGACCGTCGCATGGCCGAGATCCTGATCCCCGTGATCGAGGGGATGGGCTTCGAGGTCGTGCGCATCCGGCTGATGGGCGGGCAGACCAAGACGCTCCAGATCATGGTGGAACGGCCCGACGGCGGCATCGAGGTGGACGAATGCGCCGAGATCTCGGGTGCCGTCTCGGCCGTGCTCGACGTGGAGGACCCGCTCGAGGACGCCTACACGCTCGAGGTGTCGAGCCCCGGCATCGACCGGCCGCTGACGCGGCTCAAGGACTTCGAGACCTTCGAGGGCCACGAGGCCAGGATCGAGACGACCGACATGATCGACGGCCGCCGCCGCTTCAAGGGCGTTCTGGCGGGCGTCGAGGGCGACGAGGTGCTCCTCAACGTCGACGAGGGCACGATCGGCCTGCACTTCGACTGGCTGTCGGACGCCAAGCTCGTGCTCACCGACGACCTGATCCGGGAGATGCTTCGTGCGCGCAAGGCGGCCGGCATCATCGACGAAACCAAGTTTGACGATATCGAGGAAGTGACCTCGGAGGCGGAGGACAACTAAAGATGGCCATCACGTCAGCCAACCAGCTCGAGCTTCTGCAGACCGCCGAGGCCGTCGCGCGGGAGAAGATGATCGACCCGTCCCTCGTGATCGAGGCGATGGAGGAGAGCCTCGCGCGCGCCGCGAAGTCGCGCTACGGCGCCGACCTCGACATCCGCGTGAAGATCGACCGCAAGACGGGCCGCGCGACCTTCACCCGCGTGCGCACCGTGGTCGAGGACGACCTCGTCGAGAACGACAAGGCCGAACTGACCGTCGCGCAGGCGAAGCAGTATCTCGAGGATCCCAAGGTCGGCGACACGATCGTGGACGAGGTTCCGCCCGTCGATATGGGCCGGATCGCCGCGCAGTCCGCCAAGCAGGTGATCCTGCAGAAGGTCCGCGAGGCCGAGCGCGACCGCCAGTACGAGGAATTCAAGGATCGCGCCGGGACCATCATCAACGGCATCGTCAAGCGCGAGGAATACGGCAACGTCATCGTCGACATCGGCCGGGGCGAGGGCGTCCTGCGCCGCAACGACAAGATCGGCCGCGAGAGCTACCGCAACGGCGACCGCGTGCGCTGCTACATCAAGGACGTGCGCCGCGAGACGCGCGGCCCGCAGGTCTTCCTCAGCCGCACCGCGCCCGAGTTCATGGCCGAGCTCTTCAAGATGGAAGTGCCCGAGATCTACGACGGCATCATCGAGATCAAGGCCGTGGCCCGCGACCCCGGCAGCCGCGCGAAGATCGCGGTCATCTCCTACGACAGCAGCATCGACCCCGTCGGCGCCTGCGTCGGCATGCGGGGCTCCCGCGTGCAGGCGGTGGTCAACGAGCTCCAGGGCGAGAAGATCGACATCATCCCGTGGAACGAGGACGCACCGACCTTCCTGGTGAACGCGCTCCAGCCCGCCGAGGTGACGAAGGTGGTTCTCGACGAGGACGCCGAGCGGATCGAGGTCGTGGTTCCCGACGAGCAGCTCTCGCTCGCCATCGGGCGGCGCGGCCAGAACGTGCGGCTCGCCTCGCAACTCACCGGCCTCGACATCGACATCCTCACCGAGGAAGAGGAATCCAAGCGCCGCCAGGCCGAGTTCGAGGAGCGCACGCGCCTCTTCATGGACACGCTCGACCTCGACGAGTTCTTCGCCCAGCTTCTCGTGGCCGAGGGCTTCTCCTCGCTCGAGGAGGTGGCCTATGTCGACATGGACGAGCTGCTGGTGATCGACGGCGTGGACGAGGGCACGGCGGAAGAGCTTCAGGCCCGCGCCCGCGACTACCTCGAGGAGCAGAACAAGAAGGCGCTCGAGAAGGCCCGCGAGCTGGGCGTGGAGGACACCCTCATTGAATTCGAGGGCCTCACCCCCCAGATGCTGGTGGCGCTCGGCGAGGACGGCGTGAAGACGCTCGAGGACTTCGCCACCTGCGCCGACTGGGAACTGGCCGGCGGCTGGACCACGGTAGACGGTCAGCGGATCAAGGATAACGGTCTGCTCGAGCCCTTCGACGTGTCCCTCGAGGAAGCCCAGAACATGGTGATGACCGCCCGGGTCAAGCTCGGCTGGGTCAGCATCGAGGAGCTGGAGGCGCAGGCCGCCGCCGAGGCGGAGGCCGCGCAGCTCGAGGCCGAAGGCTGAGGCCAGGGACCGGGGGGGCGCCGCGATGACGCGGGGCGGCCGCAGGACAGAGGGTGACGAGGGCTCCGAACGGCGCTGCATCGTCACCCGCGAGACGCAGCCCAAGGAGGGTCTGATCCGTTTCGTGGTCGGGCCCGACGGGCAGATCGCGCCCGACGTGCTGGAGAAGCTGCCGGGCCGGGGGATCTGGGTCGCGGCGGACCGCGGCGCGATCGAAAAGGCCGTGGCGAAGAACCTCTTCGCACGTGCGGCGAAACAGCCGGTGACGGTGCCGCCGGACCTCGTCGACAGGGTCGAGGCCGCGCTGGTCCGCAGGCTCACCGACCTCATCGCGCTCAAGCGCAAGGCCGGCGAGGCCGTGGCCGGTTTCGAGAAGGTGAAGGACTGGCTCGCGGCCGGAAACGTGGCCGTCCTCCTGCAGGCGACCGACGGGTCGGAGCGGGGAAAAACGAAGCTCTGGACGCCGACGGGCGCCCGCTACTTCAGCGTCCTGACGGCCCGGGAATTGGGTTTGGCATTCGGACGCCAAAGTGTGATACATGGCGCGCTTGCCGCTGGCGGTCTCTCCCCCCGTGTTGTAGAGGGTGCGGCGAAACTCAGGGGCCTGCGCAAGGCAGACGGCGGAAAGCCCGCCGGGAAAGACGAACGGAACGCATGAGCGACACGGACGGAAAGAAACCCCTTGGCCTCTCTGGCGGCGCGCGGTCCGGCCGCGTGAACCAGAGCTTCTCGCGCGGGCGCACCAAGAGCGTCGTCGTCGAGACCAAGCGCAAGCGCGTGGTGGTGCCGAAGCCCGGCGCACAGTCCGCTGCTGCGCAGAATGCCGAGGGTGGGAAGCGCGACAAGGCGGTTCCCGACGCCGAGCTCGAGCGCCGTCTGAGAGCCCTCCAGGCCGCCAAGGCCCGCGAGGCCGAGGAAGAGGAACGCCGCGCCGCGGAAGAACGCGAGCGCGAGGAAGAGCGCGCCCGCCGCCGCGCCGAGGCCGAGGCCCGCGAGCGCGAGGAACGCGAGCGCGAGGAGGCCCTGCGCGCCAAGGAAGAGGAAGACCGCCGCCGCCGCGAGGAGGAGGAGGCCCGCCGCAACGCGCCCCCCGCCGCCGCCGAGCCGGCCCAAGCAGCCGACAGCGCGGC
>NZ_JBQLZP010000571.1:0-6678 GCF_052168335.1 Roseicyclus sp.
CCACCTCGAGGCCATCCGCGCCGCCCACGAGGCCCATGCCGCGCGCGGCGGCCCCGCCGCCGACGACGTGGAGGTGGCGCGCGCCGGGGGCCTCGCCGTCGCCATCACGCCGGGCGACGCGGCGAACATGAAGATCACCGGGCCCGAGGATTTCGCGCGGGCCGAGCGCTTCCTGCAGGAGGGACGGCACGCCATGGACATCCGCACCGGCAACGGCTTCGACGTGCACCGCTTCGGTCCGGGCGATCACGTGATCCTCTGCGGGCTGAAGATCCCGCATGACCGCGCGTTGCAGGGCCATTCCGACGCCGACGTGGCGCTCCACACCGTCACGGACGCGATCTACGGCGCGCTGGCGGAGGGCGACATCGGCATCCACTTCCCGCCCACCGACCCGCAGTGGAAGGGCGCCGAAAGCCACATCTTCCTGACCCATGCGGTCGACCTCGCCGCTTCGAAGGGCTTCCGCATCACGCATGCCGACCTGACGCTCATCTGCGAGAGGCCGAAGATCGGGCCGCACGCGGCCGCGCTCCGGGCGGCGCTGGCGGCGCTTCTGCGGATCGAGGTCGGGCGCGTCTCGGTGAAGGCCACGACGACCGAGCGGCTCGGCTTCACGGGGCGCGAGGAAGGCATCGCCGCCCTCGCCACCGTCACGCTGGTGGCGCCATGAGCCGGATGATCGCGACCGTCTTCGGCGTGGGGTACCTGCGCCCCGCCCCGGGCACCTGGGGCAGCCTCGCGGCGCTGCCCATGGCCTGGGCCCTGCACGAGATCGGGGGCTTCTGGCTCTTCGCGGCCGCCACCATGGTCATCACCGTCGCGGGCTGGTGGGCGACGGAACGCGAGATCGCGACGAGCGACATCAAGGACCCCTCCGAGATCGTCGTGGACGAGGTCGCGGGACAGTGGATCGCGCTCTGGCCGGTGTCCTTCGGCGCGGTCTTCGCGGGGGCGGAGTTCTTGGCGCTCTGGCCGGGGATCGTGACGGCGTTCCTGGCCTTCCGCCTCTTCGACATCTGGAAGCCCGGCCCCGTCGGCTGGGCCGACCGGCAGGAGGGCGCCCTCGGCGTCATGGCCGACGACCTGTTCGCCGGATGGCTCGCCGCGATGGTGGTCGCCGTCGCCGCCGTCCTCGCGCACCTGCCGCTCCTCGCCGCGTCATGAGCGCCGGGGCCCTCGTCAAGGCGATCGCCGCGAGGGGCTGGATGCTCGCCACGGCCGAGAGCTGCACGGGCGGCATGATCGCGGCGGCCATCACCGACGTGCCGGGCTCCTCCAGGGCGCTGGAGCGGGGCTTCGTCACCTATTCGAACGACTCCAAGGTCGAGATGCTGGGCGTCTCGCCCGAGACCATCGCGGCCCATGGCGCCGTGTCCGAGGAGGTCGCGGCCGAGATGGCGCAGGGCGCGCTCGCCCGCTCGCACGCCCATGTCGCGGTCTCCGTCACGGGGATCGCGGGGCCCGGCGGGTCCGAGCACAAGCCCGAGGGCCGCGTCTGCTTCGGCATCGCACATGCGGGCGGGGTCGAGACGGAGACGGTCGAGTTCGGCGCCTTGGGCCGCGACCGCGTTCGGCAGGCGAGCGTCGAGCACGCCCTCGCCCTGGTCCTGCGGGCGGTCGGCTAGGCCGTCGCCGCGCCCCGGCCGTAGAGCGCCTCGGCCCGCGCCTCGAAGGCGCGCACGATCCGCGTCATCGCCTCGTGGAAGAAGAGGCCCGCCGCGCCCTGAAGAATCCGGTTCTTGAACTCGAAATCCACGTCGAAGGCCACCTCGCAGCCGCCGCCCTCGAGGTCGCGGAACTTCCAGGTCGAGTGCATGTGGCGGAACGGGCCCTCGATGTACTCGGTGTCGATCCGGCGCTGTCCCTCCCACATCGTGACCTTTGAGAGAAAGCGCTCGCGGAACATCTTGAAGCCCACGACGAGGTCCGCGAGCATCACCGCATGGTCGCCCTCGGGCGTGACCGAGCGCACGCGGGAGGCCGCGATCCAGGGGATGAAGCGCGGATAATCCGCCACGTCGGCCACGAGGTCGTACATCTGCTCGGCCGTGAAGGGCAGCTTCCGTGTCTCTGAGTGGGCGGGCATGCCTCGCCTTTCGTCTTTCGCCTGTTTCCGCCATGTCATAAACACGGCGCGGAAAATCAAGGTTCCGGACCGGTCGGGACAGGGGGACATGATGGCGCAGCCAAGCGGACAGGGTGCCTACGAGGTCGTCCAGATGATCTCGGCCAAGTCCATCGCCGCCCGGATCGAGGAGCTTGCACGCGAGATCGAGACGGTCTTCGCCGGCACCGAGAAGCTCGTCGTCGTGGGCCTCCTGCGCGGCAGCTTCGTCTTCATCGCCGACCTGGTGCGCGAGATCGACCTGCCCGTCGAGGTCGACTTCCTCGAGGCCTCCTCCTACGGCAACAGCATGGAGAGCTCGCGCGAGGTGCGCATCCTGAAGGACCTGCGCGGCGAGATCGCGGGGCGCGACGTGCTGGTGGTCGAGGACATCGTCGACACCGGCCACACGCTGCACCACGTCGTGAACCTGCTGCGCTCGAAGGGCCCGGCGCGGCTGAGGACCATCGCGCTCCTCGACAAGCCGACGCGGCGCGAGGTGGACGTGCGCGCGGACTGGGTCGGCTTCGAGATCCCGGACGAGTTCGTGGTCGGCTACGGAATCGACTACGCACAACGCAACCGCAACCTGCCCTATATCGGCAAGGTGCGGATGCTCGGCTGAGGCTGCGCGGACGTCGCCCCAAGCGCCGAGTGAACGCAACCGCGCACATGTCGCCTGCGGCCTGTCACAGAAGGTTTGGTTGACCGAACGCCATCCGCCTCTACCGTCGGGGGTGGACGGCCGATTTCCAGCCACGCAAACGGAGTGCCCCGCAGCCATGAAATCCCCCAGGTTCCTTCTCAGCATCGCGGCCGTCGCCGCCCTCGGCGTCGGCGCCACGGCCGTCGTCGCGCAGGATCTCCCGCCGCCCGTGCAGGCCCGGCAGGGCCAGTTCCAGATCATGGCGCTGAACATCGGCGTGCTGGCCAACATGGCGCGCGGCAACGCCGAGTACGACGCCACGGCCGCGACCGCCGCGGCGAACAACCTCGTCGCCATCTCGACGCTCGACCAGAGCTTCCACTGGCCCGAGGGGACGGACAACGTCTCGCTCGTCGGCACCCGCGCGCTGCCCGAGATCTGGGACAACCTGCCCGACGTGATCGAGAAGTGGCAGGCCTTCGGCGCCGCGGCCGAGGGTCTGGCGGCAGTGGCCGGCGACGGGCTGGCGCCGATGCAGGCGGCCCTCGGTCCCGTGGGCGGGTCCTGCTCGGCCTGCCACGACGTCTACCGCGCCTCCGAATGACGTGTCAGCGCGCCGGGGCGCCCGAGCCCCGGCGCCCGCCTTCCCATGCGCCTCCTCGCCCTTGCCGCCATTCTCGCCGCAGCCCTCCTCGGGGCCTTCTTCGTCCTGACGGCGCCGACCCGCGTGGAGACGGCGGAGCTTGCCGCCCTGACCGGCGACGCCACCCGCGGCGAGGCCGTGTTCTGGGCCGCCGGCTGCGCCTCCTGCCACGCGGCGGACGACGCCACGGGCGCGGCGCGGCTCGTCCTTTCGGGGGGGCAGCGGTTTCCATCCGACTTCGGCACCTTCGTCGCGCCCAACGTCTCGATGCATCCCGAGTTCGGCATCGGCGCCTGGTCGCAGGCGGACTTCGTGAACGCCGTGCAGCACGGCGTCGGCCCCGAGGGGCGGCACTACTACCCGGCCTTCCCCTACAGCGCCTACGCGCTGGCCGAACGGCAGGACATGACCGACCTCTGGGCCTTCTGGCAGACGCTGCCCGCCTCCGACGTGCCGAGCGCGCCGCACGAGGTGTCGTTCCCCTTCACGATCCGCCGGGGCATCGGCCTCTGGAACGCGCTCCACATGCCCGATGGCTTCGTGCTTCAGGGCGAGTTGACCGAGGACCAGGCGCGCGGCCGCTACCTCGTCGAGGCGCTGGCGCACTGTGCCGAGTGCCACACGCCGCGGGACGCCACCGGCGGCCTCGACCGGACGCGCTGGATGGCGGGCGCCCCCGACCCGTCCGGGCGCGGCACGGTCCCGGCGCTGACGCCCGACCGCCTGCGCTGGTCCGAGGCCGAGATCGCGGCCTACCTCAACGACGGTTTCACCCCCGACTTCGACAGCGCGGGGGGCCACATGGTCTCGGTGATCCGCAACATGGCGATGCTGCCCGAGGCCGACCGCCTCGCCATCGCCGCCTATCTCAAGGCGCTGCCGCCGTCGGACTAGGCCTCAGGCCATCCCGAGCTTCTTCAGCCGGGCATCCCGGAGGCGGGCGAAGTCCTCGCCCGCATGGTAGCTCGACCGCGTCAGCGGCGTGGCCGAGACCATGAGGAAGCCCTTGCCGTAGGCCGCCTTCTCGTAGGCCGCGAACTCGTCGGGATGCACGAAGCGGTCGACGGCGTGGTGCTTCGGCGTCGGCTGGAGATACTGGCCGATGGTCAGGAAATCGACATCGGCCGCGCGCATGTCGTCCATCACCTGGAGGACGGATTGCCGGTCCTCGCCGAGGCCCACCATGATCCCGGACTTGGTGAACATCGACGGGTCGAGTTCCTTCACCCGCTGGAGCAGGCGCAGCGAATGGAAGTAGCGCGCGCCGGGCCGCACCTCGGGGTAGAGGCCCGGAACCGTCTCGAGGTTGTGGTTGAAGACATCGGGCTTCGCCGCCACCACGGTCTCGAGGACCGAGGGCGCGCACTTGAGGAAGTCGGGCGTCAGGATCTCGATGGTCGTCTCGGGCGAGCGCTTGCGGATGGCGCGGATCGTCATCGCGAAGTGCTCGGCGCCGCCGTCCTCGAGGTCGTCGCGGTCGACGCTGGTGATGACGACGTGGTTGAGGCCGAGCTTCGCGACCGCGTCCGCCACCCGCCCCGGCTCGAAGAGGTCGAGCGCCTGCGGCTTGCCGGTCGCCACGTTGCAGAAGGTGCAGCCGCGCGTGCAGATCTCGCCCATGATCATCATGGTGGCGTGGCCCTGGCTCCAGCATTCGCCGGCATTGGGGCAGCCCGCCTCCTCGCAGACGGTGACGAGCTTGTGCTCGCGGATGATCCGGTGGGTCTTGCGGTAGCCTTCGCCCACGGGCGCCTTGACGCGGATCCAGGACGGTTTCTTGGGCTGCGCGTTGTCGGCGCGGTGCGCCTTCTCGGGATGGCGCTGCTCGGGGATCTTCAGATCGCGCATGGGCCTGCCTCGGGCTCCTCGGAGGGTCGGTTTCCCGATAGATAATCCGGAAAACCGCGAAAGTAACCGCGCAACTTGCGCACAGCCGCCCTGCCCCTCCTGCAGATCAGTCGCGCAGGGCGGGCACGTAGCCGTGCCGCTCGCGGTAGTGCTGGAGGAGGCGCTGGAGCCCGATCTTCAGCACCACCTTGCCCGAGCGCGCCGACCAGCCGAGGCGGCGCTCGGCCGACTCGAGCCCCTCGAGGAAGCAGCACACCCGCAACACCACGTCGGCGAGGCCGGGCCCGAGCGCCTCGATCGCCTCGTCCACGCGGCGGCGCGCGGCGGCGGGACCCTCGGCAAGGCCGGCGTCGTTGCGGAAGTGGCCGCGATCCGAGCCCGCCGTCAGGAACCGGTCCCAGTTCTGGCCGACACGCGGCCCCATCTGCGCGCGCTCGAAATCCTCGCGCAGCCGCTCGCCCGCCTGCACGAGCTGCGCCTCGAGGAAGGGCTGGCCGTCCGGCCCCTTGCGGCGGGCAAGCGCGGCCAGCGGCGATTCCGCGAGGTTGACCTCGATGCGGGTCCGAAGCCCGTCCTCGCCCGAGATCTCCACCTCGCCCGGCAGCCGGTGCTGCGCCTGGTAGACCGAGGACGCCTCGGCGAAACCGGCCGCCTGCCGCCGCCGGCGGTCCTCCTCGATCAGCCGCTTCAGCGCCGACTTGCCGGCGGAGGTGATGGCGTAGCGCGCGATGCGCCCGTTCTGGATGCACGAGATCCAGTCCTTCACCGCGAAGGCCTGCGCGACCTTGCGGTCGACGACGGCCGTGCGCGTCTGCGCCCCGTCCGGGCCGGGCCGGAGGACGACGGCCTTCTCCAGATCCCCCGCGACCGCGAGCAGCGCGCCGGTCTCGCAGAGGCGTCGCAGGATGCGTCGCGCCTCGCGCGAGATTGTCGACTCATCGGAAACGATGGGAGAGCGAAACGGCGCGGTCATGGTGATGGGTTCCTCGTGTTGGACGGTCATCGCGCACCCTTGCGCCGCCTGGGGCGCGAGGGCGTCGAAGGCCTCGTCGATCAGTGGATCGTCCCGGAGCGCCTCGATCCGGCGGATACGCCGGGAAATGGTGGACGGGGCCTGCCCGCAGGCGCCCGCGATCCGCCGCAGCGATGCGCCGCGGGCCACGTGGTCCAGGTACTGGCGCGCCGCTTGCGGCACCCAATCCGGCACGCCTTCGGAGGACCCCGAAAGGGCTTCCCGATGGTTCAGAGACATTTCCCACCCTTTGTTCGCGCTCTGTGAACAATGTGTGGAGAGTTTTCGGGGATTGATTACCAATCGGTTAATAATACCCCAAAAAGTAGAATTCTGTTTCTGAAAGGTAAACTATCGGGAGAGCGGCGCGCGCCCCTCCCGGTCGCGGCGCAACGCGGGATCGGCCGGGTCAGGCTGGGAGG
>NZ_JBQLZP010000572.1:0-4316 GCF_052168335.1 Roseicyclus sp.
GACTTCGTTCTCAACCCGCTCGGCGTGCCGTCGCGGATGAACGTGGGCCAGATCCTCGAGACGCACATGGGCTGGGCCGCGCGCGGCCTCGGCATCAAGATCGACGAGGCGCTGGACGAGTATCGCCGCTCGGGCGACATGACCCCGGTGCGCGACGCGCTGAAGATCGCCTACGGCGACGAGGCGTATTCCGACGCGTTCGGCGGCATGGACGAGGGCCAGGTCATCGAGGCGGCGGCGAACGTCACGAAGGGCGTTCCGATCGCCACCCCGGTCTTCGACGGGGCCAAGGAGCACGACGTGAACGACGCGCTCGTCCGGGCGGGCTTCAGCCAGAGCGGTCAGTCCGACCTCTTCGACGGCCGCACGGGCGAGAAGTTCGCGCGTCAGGTCACGGTCGGCGTCAAGTATCTGCTGAAGCTGCACCACCTGGTGGACGACAAGATCCACGCGCGCTCGACGGGTCCCTACTCGCTCGTCACCCAGCAGCCGCTGGGCGGCAAGGCGCAGTTCGGCGGCCAGCGCTTCGGCGAGATGGAGGTCTGGGCGCTGGAAGCCTACGGCGCGGCCTACACCCTGCAGGAGATGCTGACGGTGAAGTCCGACGACGTGGCGGGCCGGACCAAGGTCTACGAGTCGATCGTCAAGGGCGAGGACAACTTCGAGGCCGGCGTGCCGGAATCGTTCAACGTGCTCGTCAAGGAGGTCCGCGGCCTGGGCCTCAACATGGAACTCCTGGATGCGGAGGAGGACGAGGAGTGAGCCGGCCGGCGGGGTGAACCCGCCCACCGGCAACCGGGCATGGCGGGATGCGTCCCGCCGCGCCCCGTCCCTTCTGCACTAATCGAGGTATCTCAATGAACCAGGAACTCACGAACAACCCGTTCAACCCGCTGACCCCGGCCAAGGCCTTCGACGAGATCAAGGTCTCGCTCGCCTCGCCGGAGCGGATTCTCAGCTGGTCCTACGGCGAGATCAAGAAGCCCGAGACGATCAACTACCGCACGTTCAAGCCCGAGCGTGACGGTCTGTTCTGCGCGCGCATCTTCGGGCCGACCAAGGACTACGAGTGCCTGTGCGGCAAGTACAAGCGCATGAAGTATCGCGGCGTCGTCTGCGAGAAGTGCGGCGTCGAGGTGACGCTCCAGAAGGTCCGCCGCGAGCGCATGGGCCATATCGAGCTGGCCGCGCCCGTCGCGCACATCTGGTTCCTCAAGTCGCTGCCCTCCCGCATCGGCCTGATGCTGGACATGACGCTGCGTGACCTCGAGCGCATCCTCTACTTCGAGAACTACGTCGTGATCGAGCCGGGCCTGACGGACCTGAGCTATGGTCAGCTCATGACCGAGGAGGAATTCCTCGACGCGCAGGACGCCTATGGCGCAGACGCCTTCCAGGCGAACATCGGCGCCGAGGCGATCCGCGAGATGCTGGCGGCGATCGACCTCGAGAGCGAGGCGGCGCAGCTCCGCGAGGACCTCAAGGAGGCCACGGGCGAGCTGAAGCCGAAGAAGATCATCAAGCGGCTGAAGATCGTCGAGAGCTTCCTCGAGTCGGGCAACCGGCCCGAGTGGATGGTCATGACGGTGATCCCGGTGATCCCGCCGGAACTGCGTCCGCTCGTGCCGCTCGACGGCGGACGGTTCGCGACGTCCGACCTCAACGACCTCTATCGCCGGGTCATCAACCGGAACAACCGCCTCAAGCGTCTGATCGAGCTGCGCGCGCCCGACATCATCATCCGCAACGAGAAGCGGATGCTGCAGGAATCCGTCGACGCGCTCTTCGACAACGGCCGTCGCGGCCGGGTGATCACGGGCGCCAACAAGCGGCCGCTCAAGTCGCTGTCGGACATGCTCAAGGGCAAGCAGGGCCGGTTCCGCCAGAACCTGCTCGGCAAGCGCGTGGACTTCTCGGGCCGCTCGGTCATCGTGACCGGCCCGGAACTGAAGCTCCACCAGTGCGGCCTGCCCAAGAAGATGGCGCTCGAGCTGTTCAAGCCGTTCATCTACTCGCGGCTCGAGGCCAAGGGCCTCAGCTCGACCGTGAAGCAGGCCAAGAAGCTGGTGGAAAAGGAGCGCCCGGAGGTCTGGGACATCCTCGACGAGGTCATCCGCGAGCACCCGGTCCTCCTGAACCGGGCGCCGACGCTGCACCGCCTGGGCATCCAGGCCTTCGAGCCGATCCTGATCGAGGGCAAGGCGATCCAGCTTCACCCGCTGGTCTGCTCGGCCTTCAACGCCGACTTCGACGGCGACCAGATGGCCGTGCACGTCCCCCTCTCGCTGGAAGCCCAGCTCGAGGCGCGCGTCCTGATGATGTCGACGAACAACGTGCTTTCGCCCGCCAACGGCGCGCCGATCATCGTGCCGTCGCAGGACATGATCCTCGGCCTCTATTACGTGACGCTCGAGCGTGAGGGCATGAAGGGCGAGGGCATGATCTTCGCCGACGTGGACGAGGTGCGCCATGCCCTCGACGCGGGCGAGGTGCACCTGCACTCGAAGATCCAGGCGCGGATCGCGCAGATCGACGAGGAAGGCAACGAGGTGCTCAAGCGCTTCGAGACGACGCCCGGCCGGGCGCTCCTCGGCGCACTCCTGCCGCTCAACGCCAAGGCTCCGTTCGAGCTGGTGAACCGCCTTCTGCGCAAGAAGGAGGTGCAGCAGGTCATCGACACCGTCTACCGCTACTGCGGCCAGAAGGAGTCGGTCATCTTCTGCGACCAGATCATGACGATGGGCTTCCGCGAGGCCTTCAAGGCCGGCATCTCCTTCGGCAAGGACGACATGGTCATCCCCGAGCAGAAGTGGACGCTGGTCGAGGAGACGCGCGACCAGGTCAAGGAATTCGAACAGCAGTACATGGATGGCCTGATCACCCAGGGTGAGAAGTACAACAAGGTCATCGATGCCTGGTCGAAGGCCAACGACAAGGTCACCGAGGCGATGATGTCCACAATCTCGTCGAAGAAGTTCGACGAGACCGGCGCCGAGCTGGAGCCGAACTCCGTCTACATGATGGCGCATTCGGGCGCCCGGGGCTCGGTCACGCAGATGAAGCAGCTCGGCGGGATGCGCGGCCTGATGGCCAAGCCGTCGGGCGAGATCATCGAGACGCCGATCATCTCGAACTTCAAGGAAGGCCTGACGGTTCTGGAGTACTTCAACTCCACCCACGGCGCCCGCAAGGGCCTGTCGGACACCGCGCTCAAGACGGCGAACTCGGGCTACCTGACCCGTCGTCTGGTGGACGTGGCGCAGGACTGCATCGTTCGCCTGAACGACTGCGGCACCGAGAACACGATCACCGCGCGCGCGGCCGTCAACGACGGCGAGGTCGTGGCCTCGCTGGCCGAGCGCATCCTCGGGCGCACCTGCGGCGAGGACGTCATGGTTCCGGGCACCGACGAGGTGATCGTGGCCAGGGGCGAGCTGATCGACGAACGCCGCGCCGACGCCATCGAGGCGGCCGGTGTGCAGACCGTCGCCATCCGCTCGCCGCTGACCTGCGAGGCCGAGGAGGGCGTCTGCGCCACCTGCTACGGGCGCGACCTCGCGCGCGGCACGAAGGTGAACGTGGGCGAGGCCGTCGGCATCATCGCGGCCCAGTCCATCGGCGAGCCCGGCACCCAGCTGACGATGCGGACCTTCCACATCGGCGGCGTCGCGCAGGGCGGCCAGCAGTCCTTCCAGGAGGCGAACGTCTCGGGCGTGGCCAAGTTCGCCAACCCGAACCTCCTGAAGAACGCCGCGGGCGAGCAGATCGTCATGGGCCGGAACATGCAGGTGGTCATCACCGACGACCAGGGCACCGAGCGGGCGAGCTTCAAGCTCGGCTACGGCACCAAGGTCATGGTGCAGGACGGCCAGACCGTGTCGCGCGGGGATCGCCTGTTCGAGTGGGACCCCTACACCCTGCCGATCATCGCCGAGAAGGCCGGCACGACGAAGTTCGTCGACCTGATCTCGGGCGTGTCGATCCGCGAGGACACCGACGACGCCACCGGCATGACGCAGAAGATCGTGTCCGACTGGCGCACCGCGCCCAAGGGCAACGAGCTGAAGCCGGAGATCATCATCGTCGGCGACGACGGCGAGCCGGTGCGCAACGACCAGGGCAACCCGGTCACCTACCCGATGTCGGTCGACGCGATCCTCTCGGTCGAGGACGGCCAGAAGATCGAGGCGGGCGACGTCGTGGCGCGGATCCCGCGCGAGGGCGCCAAGACGAAGGACATCACCGGCGGTCTGCCGCGGGTGGCGGAACTCTTCGAGGCGCGCCGTCCCAAGGACCACGCCATCATCGCCGAGATC
>NZ_JBQLZP010000573.1:0-4734 GCF_052168335.1 Roseicyclus sp.
CGAAGTGCCGGGCCCGCGCCGCCGCGCCGGAGGCCGTGCGATGATGAAGGTCCTTCTCGTCGCGCCCAACGTCGACGGCACCGATGTCGGCGAGGCGCTGATGGCCTACAAGTGGGCCGAGGCGCTCGGCCCGCTTGTCGATCTCACCGTCCTGACGTTCCAGCGGCCGGGCCGCCCGGACGTGGCCGCGCAACTGCCCCGCGCCCGCGTCGTCACCTGGCCCGAGCCCGCCTGGGCGATGGCGCACGAGCGGCTGAACGCGATGCTCAAGCCCGCCTGGCCCGTCTTCGCGCGGCAGGTGCGCGGCTGGATCGGTGCGGCGCTGACCCGGGGGGAGCGCTTCGACATCGCGCACCAGCTCATGCCGGAGGCCGCGCGCTATGCCTCGCCGCTCCGGCATTTCGGGATTCCCTACGTGATCGGCCCCCTCGGCGGCGCGCTGGAGACGCCCGAGGCGTTCCGCGCCGAGGTGGCGGGCGCGCCCGTCTTCACCCGGCTGCGCGCGCTCGACGCCTGCCGCTTCCGCCACGATCCCTGGCTCAGGCAGAGCTATGTCCGGGCCGCCTGCATCCTCGGCGTCGCGCCCTACGTGGAGGAGGTGCTGGCCGATATCCCGCTCCGCCGGTTCGAGAGCGTGCTGGAACTCGGCGCCGACGACGTGGCGCCCGTGCGGATGCGCGCGGGCAGGCCGGGAACCCTCGCGGTGCTCCATGTCGGGCGCGCGGTCCGCACCAAGGGCCTGCGCGACGCGGTCCGGGCGCTCGCGCAGCTGCCGGACCTGCCCGGCGTGACCCTGACGAGCGCGGGCGCGGGCGAGGATCTCGAGCCCTGCCGCGCCGAGGCCGAGCGCCTCGGCCTCGCCCACCGCGTCCGGTTCCTCGGCCGCGTCCCGCGCGTCGAGGTCGAGGCCCTCTACGAGACGCACGACGTGTTCTGCTTACCCTCCTTCCGCGAGCCTGCGGGCGGCGTCCTCTACGAGGCGATGCGCCACGGGCTGCCGGTGGTGACGGCGGACCGGGGCGGGCCGGGATGGATCGTCGACGACGCCTCCGGCCTGCGGATTCCGGTGAGCGACCCCGAGACCTACGCCCGCGCCATCGCCGCCGCGCTGCGTCGCCTGGCCGGGGACCCCGGCCTCCGCGCCCGCCTCGGCGCAGGCGCGCGGGACAAGGTGGCGCGCGAGGGACTGTGGCCCGCCAAGGCGGCACGGCTGGTGGCGCTCTATGCGGATATCACGGCCGACCGAACCGCGCCCCTTCCTATCCGAAAGGCTATGGCACCCTGTGCGAAATAGCCGGCCGGGCCCCTGTTCGCGCAGTGTTATCAGTTGGTTAACCTGCGGTATCGACGTCGCTGGAACAGCAATGCCGATACAGGACACCAGCCGATGTTCAAGCGTACCCGCACCCGCCCCGTCATCCTCGCCGTCTCGTCGGGGGGTGGCCACTGGATCCAGCTTCAGCGCCTCGCGCCGGCCTTCGCAGGGGCCGAGGTGCATTATGCCACCACCGATCTCTCGGCCGCCGAGGCGGCCGACGCCCGCGTCCACGTCTATCCCGACGCGAACAAGGACACGCCCCTGCGGCTCGTGGCCTGCCTCCTGCGGATGGCGTGGATCGTGCTCCGGGTGCGGCCGGACGTTGTCGTCTCGACCGGCGCGGCGGGCGGCTTCCTCGCCATCCGCCTCGCGCGGCTGGTCGGGGCGCGCACCATGTTCATCGACTCCATCGCCAACGCGCGCGAGCTGTCGATCTCGGCCCGCCTCGCGCTGGGCGTGGCCGACCGGGTCCTGTCGCAATGGCCGCGCGTGGCCGAACTGACCGGCGCGGAATACCGCGGCGCCGTGATCTGACGGGCCGCCGGCAACCGGGACCTCCGCCATGATCTTCGCCACCGTGGGCACGCAGCTGCCCTTCGACCGCCTGCTCCTCGGTCTCGACGGCTGGGCCGCCCGGAACCCCGGCGTACCCGTTCTCGCCCAGGCGGGTGCGAGCCGGCGCCGCTTTCGCCACATCGAGACGGTGGGCCACCTCGGCCAGGCCGAGTTCCGCGCCCGCCTCGGGGCCGCGCGCCTCGTCGTGGCCCATGCCGGCATGGGCACGATCCTGACGGCGGCGGAACTGGGCAAGCCCCTGATCCTGATGCCCCGCCGCGCCAAGTTCGGCGAGCACCGCAACGACCACCAGCAGGACACCGTGCGCGAGATGGCGCGGCTGTCGAACGTGTCGGTCGTCGAGGACGGCGAGGCGCTGCATCTGGAGCTCGACCGCGCGCTGGCGCGGGGCTTCGAGGTCGCCTGCACCCGCACGCCCGACGCGTCCGACGCGCCCGGTGCGCCCGGCGCGAACGACGCCCTCCACCCGCTGATCGACGTGATCCGCGCCTTCGTCTGGGACCGGCCGGAAGGCCGCGCGGCGGGTGATGGGGGCGTCGCATGACCCTCGCCACCATCCTCATCCCCGCCCATGACGAGGCGGCGGTCATCGGGCGCACGCTGTGGTATCTCTCGCGCGGGCTGCCGCTCGGGCAGGTGCGCGTCGTCGTCATCGCCAACGGTTGCTCGGACGCCACGGCGGCGCGGGCGCGGGCGGCGCTGCCGCAGGCGCTGGTGATCGAGACCGAGCGCGCGGGCAAGTGCCACGCGCTGAACCTCGGCCACGCGGCGGCCGATCCGGGCGCGCCGGTGATCTGCCTCGACGCCGATCTCGACGTGACGGCGGAATCGCTCCTCGCGCTGCTCGAGCCCGTGGCCGAGGGCGGCGCGATGGCGGCCTGCGGCCAGATGGACGTCGCCACCGCCGACGCCTCGCCCGCGGTGCGGACCTTCTACGTCGGCTGGCGCGCCAACCCGTATTTCGCGAGGGGCAAGTTCGGCGGGCTCTTCGCGCTGTCGCCGGAGGGTGCGGCCCGCGTCTTCCCCTTGCCGGAGGTGACCGCCGACGACGAGTTCATCCGCCGCAGCTTCGCCCCCGGCGAGGTCGCCTTCGTGCCCGGCTGCCGCTTCACGGCGCGTGCGCCGCTGACGATGGCGAGCCTCCTGCGTGTCCGGCGGCGGAGCCTGCGCGGCGCGCGCCAGATCGCGCGGATGGGCAAGGCCAGCCCCGAGCGCGGCAGCGCCCGCGCCATGCTGCGCCGCGCGCTCGCCGCGCCCGCCGATGCGCTCCCGATCGCCTTCTTCCTCCTCGTGACGCTCTGGGTGCGGCTCTCGCTCGCGGTCGACCGCGGGGCGGGCGCCGCCCGGTGGGAGCGCGACCTGACCACGCGCGTCCCGGGATAGCGACATGGGCGCCGCCGCATCCCTCCCCCTGCCCGAAGAGGAGCAGGGCCAGCCGCTCGCGGCCCAGCCCGGCCCGCCCGAGCCGAACCCGCTCGGCGCGCTCGCGCGGGCGCTGCGCGGGCGGTGGAAACACGCCTTCGGCGGCGCGGTCCTGCTCGGCGGGGCGCTCGGGGCGGGGGGCTACATGTCGGGGGCCGAGCTCTACGAGTCGCAGGCCATCCTCCGGGTCTTCCCGCAGGAATCGAACATCCTTTACGCCACCGGCGACGACTCGGTCCTCAAGACCTTCGACAGTTTCGTGAAGGCCGAGACGAGCTATGTCGCGTCGCATCCGGTCATGGCCCGCGCGCTGGAGATCCTGACCGGGACGCGGCCCGAGCTGGCCAGCGGCCTCACCGTCTCCGACCTCACCGGGTCGATCTCGATCCGCCGGTCCGACAGCCTGATCGTGCTGACCACCCTGAGCCGCGACGCCGCCTTCGCCGCCGACAAGCTCGAGGCGGTCGTCGCGGCCTACATGGCGCTGACGGCGGAGACCGAGGAGGCCCGGTCCGCCGTGCGGCTGGCCGAGCTCCATGCCCGCGAGGCGGAGCTCCTCGTGCGGCTCGAGCAGTTGCGGGCCGACCAGCTCGAGATCGGCGGCGAATACGGCATCAGCGCCATCGCCCGCGCCCATGTGGAGAAGATAGCGCAGATCGACGGGCTCGACGCCCGCCTGTCCGAGGTCGCGGCGACGCTCGCCGCCATCGAGGCCAGCGACGGCGCCACTTCTGTGGATACCTCCGACCAGGAGATCATGCGCGCGACGCTGCTCGACCGGACCATGGCCGACCTCGGCTTCGAGCGCGCGCGGCTGATGAGCGAACTGGCCGCGCTCCGCGCCGGATATGCAGGGCAGACCAACCCCCGCTTCGTGCAGGCCGAGCGCGCGAAGCTCGAGGAGATCGCCGTCATCGAGCGCGCGCTCGCCGACCGGCGCGAGCAGATCCGCATCCTCGGCCAGACCGGCGCGCTGACCGACGCGAGCGCGGACGGCGACGACAACAGCCTGGAGGAGCTGCGCGGGCTGGAGGCACGCCTCGCCGGGCAGCTTGCGGCGGCGCGCGAGGAGGCGCGGGATCTCAACCGCCGCCGGATCGAGCTCGACCGCGTGGAGCGGGAGATCGGGGACTCCGAGGACCTGCTGGAGGAGACGCGCCGCGCCCTCGAGGTGATCCGCCTCGAATCCGGGCGCGCGCTGCCCGGATACACGGTGCTCATGTCGCCGCCCTCCGAACCGCTGGAGCCCTCCGACGACAGCCGCAAGACCCTCGCCGCCGCCGGGATCGCGGGGGGCGGCGGCCTCGCGCTGATGATCGCGCTGGCGCTGGGCCTCTCCGACCGGCGCATCCGTTTCGCCGAGACGCTGACGCCGGTGGCGCACCGCCTGCCCGTGGTGCAGGTCTCCACCGCCGAGG
>NZ_JBQLZP010000574.1:0-6849 GCF_052168335.1 Roseicyclus sp.
TCAACCGCTGCCGCGCGCTCTTCGCCACGCATTATCACGAGCTGACCGCGCTGGCCGAGAAGCTGCCGGGCCTCGCCAATGCCACGATGGCGGTGAAGGAGTGGGAGGGCGAGGTGATCTTCCTGCACGAGGTGCGTCCCGGCGCGGCCGACCGGTCCTACGGCGTGCAGGTCGCCAAGCTCGCGGGGCTGCCGCCCTCGGTCGTGCAGCGCGCGCAGGCCGTGCTCGAGGCGCTGGAGCGGCAGGAGCGGCAGGGGCCTGAGCGCACGACGCTCATCGACGACCTGCCGCTGTTCTCCGTGAAACCTCAGGCGCCGGTGGCGCCCGCAAAGGGGCCTTCGCCCGTCGAGGCGCGCCTTGCCGCGCTGCACCCCGACGACCTGACCCCGCGCGAGGCGCTGGACCTCGTCTATGCGCTGAAGGCGCTGCTGGAGAGCTGATCAGCCCCCGGTGTTCGAGGAAACGCCCACCTGCGCCGGGCGCAGGAGCCGGTCGTGCAGCATGAAGCCCTCGGCCATCACCTGGATGATCTGGCCGGCCTTCGTGCCGGGCACCGGCGCCTCGAACATCGCCTGGTGCAGCTGCGGGTCGAAGGCTTCGCCGGCTTCGGGGGCGATCGGGGTCATGCCGTGCTTGCCGAAGACGGACAGAAGTTCCCTCAACGTCAGCTCGATCCCCTCGATGACCGCGCCGGCGGCGGCGCGCTGCTCCTCCCCGGCGGCGTCGAGCGCGCGGCGGAGGTTGTCGTAGACCGGCAGAAGGTCGCGGGCGAGGCGCGAGCCGCCGTAGTGCTCGGCCTCCCTCCGGTCGCGCTCGGCCCGCTTGCGCGAGTTCTCGGCATCCGCGAGGGCGCGCAGCATCCGGTCGCGCAACTCGTCCCGCTCGGCCTTCACGAGCTCCAGCTCGACTGCGGGATCGGGTGCCTCGACAGCCCCGGTATCCTGTGCCGTCTGCTCTTCGGCGAATTCGTCTTTCTTCGGCTCTGCCATCTTACCTCTCTCACGATCGGTCGGAGATCATGCGCCCGACCAACTGGGCCGTGTAGTCCACGATCGGGACCACGCGACCGTAGTTCAGCCGCGTCGGACCGATGACGCCGACGGCGCCCACGATCTTCCGGTCAGCGTTCATATATGGAGAGACCACGAGACTGGAACCCGAAAGTGAGAACAACTTGTTCTCCGAGCCGATGAAGATGCGCACGCCATCCCCGGCCTCTGTCAGTTCCAGAAACTCGGCGATGTCGCGCTTGCGCTCGAGGTCGTCGAAGAGCTGGCGGATGCGGTCGAGCTCGCCCGCCTCGGCGGTGGAATTCAGCAGGTTCGCACGTCCGCGCACGATCAGCCGCTCGGTCTGTTGCCCGGCGTTCTCCCAGACGGCGAGGCCGCTCTCGATCAGCGTGTTCGCCAGCGCGTCGATCTCGCGCCGGCGTTTCTCGATCTCCTCGTCCATGAGCCGCTTCAGCGACGAGACGGTCTGACCGGCCAGGCGCGCGTTGAGGTAGTTCGCGGCCTCGCGCATGGCGCTGGGCGTGGTGCCGGGCGCCGGGGTGAAGATGCGGTTCTCGACGTGACCGTCCGAGAAGACGAGCACGACAAGCGCCTGTTCGCGCGACAGGGAGACGAACTCGATGTGCTGGATCGGCGCCTCGTGCTTGGGCGCGAGGACGAGGCTCGCGCCTTGCGTGGCGGCCGACAGCGCGCCGCCGACGCGGTCGAGCAGGCCCTGGATGTCGGCGGAGTTGGAATCGAGCGTGTCGTCGAGGGACTGCCGGTCCTCGTCGGCGAGGTTGCCGACCTCGAGGAAGCCGTCGACGAAGAGGCGAAGGCCGAGCTGCGTCGGAACCCGCCCGGCCGAGACATGCGGGCTGCCGAGGAGGCCGAGATATTCGAGGTCCTGCATGACGTTGCGGACCGTCGCGGCCGAGACGCGCTCGGTCAGGGCGCGGGTCAGCGTGCGCGAGCCGACCGGCGAGCCGGTCTCGAGGTAGCCCTCGACCACCCGGCGAAACACCTCGCGGGACCGGTCGTTGAGTTCGTCGAGTATGCGTGCCTGTTCGCTCATGGCTCCGCTACAGCATGTCGTGCGTGACGCCCAGCGTTGCAAGGCCTTTCGGGGTTGCGACCCGCAGCCGATGCGGACTATGCCTCGCTGGAAAATCGGGAGAGTATTATGCGCCCTTCGGGTCGAAACCTAGACGAAATCCGCGAAGTTTCCATCGAGACGGGCGTCACGAAACATGCCGAGGGCTCCTGTCTCATCCGCTGCGGGGAAACGCATGTCCTCTGCACCGCCAGCCTCGAGGAGCGGGTCCCGCCCTTCCTGAAGAACACCGGCCTCGGCTGGGTCACGGCGGAATACGGGATGCTGCCCCGCGCAACCCATTCCCGCACCCGGCGCGAGGCCGCCTCGGGCAAGCAGTCCGGTCGCACGCAGGAGATCCAGCGCCTGATCGGACGCTCCCTCAGGGCCGGGATCGACCGCTCCGCACTGGGCGAGCGGCAGATCACCATCGACTGCGACGTGATCCAGGCCGACGGCGGCACGCGCTGCGCCTCGATCACGGGCGGCTGGGTCGCGCTGAGGCTTGCGGTCAACAAGCTCCTGAAGGCCGGCGACATCGTCTCGGACCCGATCCTCGACCACGTCGCGGCGGTGTCCTGCGGCATCTACGCCGGCCAGTCGGTGCTCGACCTCGACTATGCCGAGGACAGCGAGGCGGGTACCGACAGCAACTTCGTGATGACCGGCTCGGGCGCGATGATCGAGGTGCAGGCGAGCGCCGAGGGCGCCACTTTCTCGCGCGAGCAGTTCGACGAGCTCTATGCGCTCGCCCGCACCGGGATCGACGCTCTGGTCGCGGCCCAGATACGGGCCGTCGGCTGACCATGCGGCGCTTCACCGGCTCGGAAATCCTCGTAGCGACGCACAATCGCGGCAAGCTCGAGGAGATCGCGCATCTGCTCGAACCCTACGGGATTTCCGTAAGCTCCGCCGCCGATCACGGCCTGCCCGAACCGGAGGAGACGGGCACCACCTTCGTCGAGAATGCGCGGCTGAAGGCCCATGCCGCCGCGAAGGCCACGGGGCTGCCCGCGCTTGCCGACGATTCCGGGATCGAGATCGAGGCGCTGGGCGGCGCGCCCGGCGTCTACACCGCCGACTGGGCCGAGACGCCGGAGGGGCGCGACTTCGTCATGGCGATGGAGAAGACGCACAGGCTGCTGGAGGAGGCGGGCGCGCCCCATCCCCGCCGCGCGCGGTTCTGCTGCACGCTCGTGCTCGCCTGGCCGGACGGGCATGACGAGGTCTTCCCCGGCGTCATGGAAGGCCGGATCGTCTGGCCGATGCGCGGCGATCATGGGCACGGCTACGACCCGATCTTCCAGCCCGAGGGGCACGAACTAACCTTCGGCGAGATGGACCGCTGGGAGAAGAACCGGATCAGCCACCGCGCCGACGCCTTCCGCAAGCTGGTCGCGATCCTTGGCCCGGCCTGACGCCGCACAGGGCGAATTCGGCCTCTACGTCCACTGGCCCTTCTGCCAGGCGAAGTGTCCCTACTGCGACTTCAACAGCCATGTCTCGGCGGCGATCGATCATGACCGCTGGCTCCGCGCCTACAGGTCCGAAATCGCTCGCGTCAGGGACGAAACCGGCCCCCGGACGCTCCGCAGCATCTTCTTCGGCGGCGGCACGCCCTCGCTGATGCGGCCCGAGACCGTGGCCGCCGTGATCGAGGCCGCCCGCGCCTTTCCCTGGGCCAACGATGTCGAGATCACGCTCGAGGCGAACCCCACCTCGGCCGAGGCGGGACGCTTCCAGGCCTTCCGCGACGCCGGCGTGAACCGGGTGTCCGTGGGCGTGCAGGCGCTGAACGATGCGGACCTCAGGCGGCTCGGCCGCCTCCATTCCGTCGCCGAAGCGAGGGCCGCCTTCGACATGGCGCGCGCGATCTTTCCCCGTGTCAGCTTCGACCTGATCTACGCCCGCCAGGACCAGACGCCCGGGCACTGGCGCCGCGAACTGGCCGAGGCGCTGGACATGGCGGCCGATCACCTCTCGCTCTACCAGCTCACGATCGAGCCCGGCACGGCGTTCGGAGACCGTCATGCGCGCGGCCTTCTGCGCGGGCTGCCGGACGACGACCTCGCCGCCGACATGTACGAGATCACCCAGGAGCTTTGCGATGCTGCGGGTTACCCCGCCTATGAGGTCTCGAACCACGCCCGCGAGGGGGCATGGTCGCGGCACAACCTGATCTACTGGCGCGGCGGCGACTGGGGCGGCGCCGGTCCCGGCGCGCATGGGCGGCTGACGCTCGACGGACGGCGCTGGGCCACGGCGACGGAGCTTTCGCCCCTGGGCTGGCTGGCCCGCGTCGAGCGGGACGGAAGCGGCGAGACGGAGCGGACCGAAGTTTCGGCGACCGAGTGGGGCGAGGAATTCCTCATGATGGGCCTGCGCCTGTCGGAGGGGGTGGACCTCGGCGCGCTCGACCGGATGGGCGCGGCGCGGCCTGCGGCGGAGCGCATCGCGGCGCTGGAGGAGCTAGGCCTTCTCGAGAGAGAAAGCGATCACCTTCGCGTCACCCGCGTCGGCCGGCCCGTCCTGAACGCCATTGTCCGCGAACTGCTGGCCTGAGCCTCAGACGGCGTTCAGGATGCGAATGAGGTCGTCCAGAGCTGCCAAGTCCTTGTACTTGATGGATAATGTCCCGTTTCCGCGCGCCTGGTCATGGTCGATCGAGACCGTCATCCCGAGCGCGGCGGACAGATCCCCCTCGAGCGCGCGGGTATCGGCGTCCTTCTCGACCGCGGTCTTCGGCCGACCGCCCTTGCCGCCCGCGCCGCCGGTCTTGGCGAGCTTCTCGACCTCGCGCACCGACAGGCCCTTGGCCACCGCCTGCCGCGCGAGGCCCGAGGGATCGTCCGTGGTGATCAGCGCGCGCGCATGCCCCGCCGAGAGCCGCCCGTCGCGCAGCATGTCGAGCACATCCCCCGGCAGTCCCAGAAGCCGCATGAGGTTCGCGATGTGGCTCCGGCTCTTGCCCATGGCGTTCGCGAGCTGCTCCTGCGTGTGGCCGAAGCGGTCCATGAGCTGCCGGTAGCCCTGCGCCTCCTCAACCGGGTTCAGGTCGGCGCGCTGGATGTTCTCGATGATCGCGACCTCGAGAACCTCGGTATCGTCGAAGTCGCGCACGATCACCGGCACTTCGTGGACCTGCGCCCGCTGCGCCGCCCGCCAGCGGCGTTCGCCCGCGACGATCTGGTAGCCGTCGCCGCCCGTCGGATCGGGACGCACGATGAGCGGCTGGATGATCCCCTTCTCGCGGATCGACGCGGCAAGCTCGCTCAGCGCGTCCTCCGAGAAGGCGCGGCGCGGCTGGTCGGGGTTCGGCGCGATGCGCTCGACCGGGATCAGGCGCTCGCCGCGCGGCGCTGGCGCATCCGCCACCACGGTTTCCATCGGCTGGATATCCGCCATCAGGGCCGACAGCCCGCGCCCCAGTCCCTTGCGGTCGCGTTTCTGGACCATCATGCCTTCTCCCTGACGGTGCTGCGCTCGAGGAATTCCCGCGCAAGCTCGAGATACGCCTCGCTCCCCTTCGACGACGGATCGTAGTCGATCACCGGCAGCGCGTAGGATGGCGCCTCGCTGACGCGGACGTTGCGGGGAATACGCGTCTGGTAGACGAGATCGCCCAGCGTCTCGCGGGCATCCTCCTCCACCTGGCGGCAGAGGTTGTTGCGCTGGTCGAACATGGTCAGCACCACCCCCTCGATCCGCAGCGACGGATTGGCCGATTCCCGCACCTCGCGCACGGAAAGGAGGAGTTGCGACAACCCCTCGAGCGCGAAGAACTCGGCCTGAAGCGGCACGAGCGCCGCATCGGCGGCGACGAGCGCGTTGACGGTGAGAAGACTGAGGGACGGCGGACAGTCGATCAGGACCACGTCGTAGGCGAGGTCTCCGGCGGTCCGCAGCGCCTTGCGCAGGAGGCCGGTGCGGTTGTCATGCGCCACGAGGTCGACATCGGCCGAGCTGAGATCGGTCGTCGCGGGCGCGATGAAGAGGTCCTCGATCTGCGTGGGCAGCACGACCTTCCGCAGCGGGATCTCGTCGATGAGAAGGTCATATGTCGTATACATCCGGTCGGACGGCACGATCCCTAGACCCGTCGAAGCGTTTCCCTGTGGATCGAGGTCCACGATCAGCACACGCCGCTTCATCCGCGCGAGCGCCGCGCCGAGGTTGATCGCCGTGGTCGTCTTGCCCACGCCGCCCTTCTGGTTGGTGACGGCGAGGATGCGTGGCTGGCTATGCGGCATGGGACAGGTTCCGGATCCGGAGAATGACCGAGTCCGCCGACGTGACGGACGGCAGGGTGTCCACCTCCATCTGCCAGCCGGGCGGGAGGGATTCAAGCTCCTCCCCGTGACCGGCGCCCTTTTGGAAGAGGCAGATGCCGCCAGGGCCCAGGTGACGCTGGGCCAGCGGCAGGAGCTGCGACAAAGGGGCCAGCGCGCGGGCCGAGATCACCGAGGCGTCGCGGGGGGGCAGCGCCTCGATCCGTGCGGCGTGAACGGCGACGATGACGTCGGCCTGACGAGCCGCCTCGCGCAAAAAGACGCATTTGCGCGTATCGCTGTCCACCAGCTCGAATCGCAGGCCGGGCGCGGTCTCCGCCGCGACGATGGCGCAGACGAGGCCGGGAAACCCGCCGCCGCTTCCCAGATCGAGCCAGAGTCCGTCGCGAATGGGCGATGCATCCAGGACCTGCATCGAATCGAGGAAATGCCGTTGCCAGAGCGCGCTCAGCGTGGCGGGCGCGACGAGGTTGATCCG
>NZ_JBQLZP010000575.1:0-3084 GCF_052168335.1 Roseicyclus sp.
CGGCGGGGCCGATGATCTCGGTGTCGAGGCCCATGAAGCGGTGCTTGGCGCGCTCGGCCTTGAGCATGTCGAGCCGCTCGGGCGTGTCGGCGAGCGTGATGCCGCCCACGTGGTGCAGGCCGCAGGACATGCCGGTGATCGCCTCGAGCTCCTTGTAGAGGCGGATCGTGTAGCCCTGGAGCGCGGCCATGTTGGTGTCGCCGTTCAGCGTGTGGAAGCCGCCCGCGGCGTGCCAGGTCGAGCCCGAGGTCAGCTCGGAGCGCTCCAGCAGCATGACGTCGGACCAGCCGAGCTTGGTCAGGTGGTAGGCGACCGAGCAGCCGACGACGCCGCCGCCGATGATGCAGACCCGGGTGGTGTTCTTCATTGCGCTTCTCCGAGAGGTGTCGGGCGCATCAAAGAAGCTGGCGGGGCGCGCGGCATGTCCGAAAGCGACATTTCCCGGCCTGCGGGGCAGGGCAGGGGAGGGGGCGCTCCCGCGCGGGAGACGATGCCCTGCGGGCCTCGCTCCCGCTTGGGCGTGGCGCGGCGGGCGGCCTCGCGGCCGCGTCGCCGCGCCCCGGCGCCCGGGATGGCGGGCCTGCGCGCGGGCGGATGGGGGCGGGGCTGGCTGGGGAGGCCGTTTGCGGCAGGCTCCGCCTTTCGCAAACAGGCCATGTCGAGGGTGGAGTCCGATTCGGGCGCCGCCTCAAGGACGCGCCGCGCGGGTGCGCGCCCCGCGCGGTGCCTTCGGCATCCTTGACCCGGCCCCCGAATCGGGGCGCCGAATCGGGGCGCTCAGAGCCGGCGGATCTTCAGCCGCGTGAGGCGGTTCTTGTCGCGCTCCATCACCTCGAAGCGGACGCCGTGGAAGGAGAAGCACTGTCCCTCGACCGGGATGGTCTGCGCCTCGTGGATGACGAGGCCGGCCAGCGTGTTTGCCTCCTCGTCGGGCAGCGTCCAGTCCGTCGCGCGGTTGAAGTCGCGGATCGTCATGGCGCCGTCGACCACGTAGTTGCCCAAGGGGTCCGGCGTGAGGACCGGCGTGTCGGCCACGTCGAACTCGTCGGTGATCTCGCCCACGATCTCCTCGAGGATGTCCTCGAGCGTGATGAGGCCGCGCAGCGCGCCGTACTCGTCCACGACGAGGGCGAAATGGGTGTGCAGGCGCAGGAAGTTGCGCATCTGGTCGTCGAGCGTCGTCGTCTCGGGGATGAAGTAGGGCTTCATCGCGACGCTGAGGATGTCGAAGCCGTCAAGCTCCGCCTGCTCGACCTTGCCGTCGTCCATCAGCCGGTGCATCGCGCGCAGGAGGTCCTTGGCGTGGAGCACGCCCACGATGTTCTCCTGCTCGCCGCGGAACAGCGGCAGGCGCGTGTGGTTGCTGGCGAGCGAGATGCGCAGGATCTCGGAGGCGGGGAGGTCGGCGTCGATCATCTCGATGCCCGAGCGGTGGAGCATGATCTCCTCCACGGTCCGCTCGTGCAGGTCGAGCGCGCCGAGGAGGCGGTCGCGATGCTCCTTCTCGACCACGCCCTCGGAATGGCCGATGGAGAGCGCGCCGATGATCTCCTCCTGAACCGAGAGCATGTTGGCGCCCGCCTCGATCCGCACGCCGAAGAGCCGGAGGACGCCGCGCACGATGACGCGGACGACGGCGACGACGGGGGCGAGGACGGTGATCACCGCGCCGACGGGGCGCGCGATGCGGGCCGCCGTCTTCTCGGGGTCGTTGATCGCGTAGGTCTTGGGCAGGACCTCGGAGAAGATGAGGACCAGCGCGGTCATCAGGAGTGTCGCCACCGCCACGCCGCCCTCGCCGAGAAGCGCCGTGAAGAGCGCGGTGGCGAGCGAGGTCGCGAGGATGTTGACGAGGTTGTTGCCCAGAAGGATGCCGCCGATCAGGCGCTCGTTGTCCTCCTTGAGGGAAAGCGCGCTCTCGGCGCCCCTGGCGCCCGCCTCGCCGCGGTCGGCGATGGTGCGCAGCTTGCCGCGGGAGGCCGCCGTCAGCGCCGTCTCCGAGCCCGAGAAGAAGCCCGAGCAGAGCAGCAGGAACAGGATCACCGCCGCGGTGATCCAGGTCGCGGGATCGGCGAGGCCGGTGGCCAGCGCGGTCGTTTCGGTCATGGGGTCCATGGCCTGCGTTATGGGCACGCGGGCGGGGCCGGGCAAGGCCCTGCGCGGGGATCAGCCCGCATCGCGGGCGAGCGGGTGGTTCTCCAGCACCAGGTTGCGCAGGCGCTCGTCGAGGATGTGGGTGTAGATCTCGGTCGTGGCGATGTCGGCGTGCCCGAGGAGCGTCTGGATCGCCCGGAGGTCGGCGCCGTTCTGCAGGAGATGGGTGGCGAAGGCATGGCGCAGGGTGTGGGGCGTGACGCGGGCGGGGTCGATGCCCGCCCTCGCGGCGATCTCCTTCACGAGGGTGAAGAAGCGCACCCGCGTGATGTGGCCCGCGCGCCCCCGCGACGGAAAGAGATGCGGGGAGGGCGGCTGGCCGCGCTCGCGGCGCGCGAGGTCCTCCTCCGCGTCGCGGAAGGCGAGCCATGCGGCTGCCGCCTCGCGGGCGGGGGCCGAGAGGGGGACCATCCGCTCCTTGCCGCCCTTGCCGCGCACGAGCAGCATCCGGGGATCGCCCCGGAGCGCCGAGGCGGGCAGGGAGACGAGTTCGCTCACCCGGAGGCCCGTGGCATAGAGGATCTCCATCAGGGCGGCGTTGCGCAGGCGCTCGGCCTCCGACTGGCCGGAGGTGCGGGCGGCGGCGAGAAGGCGCTCGACCTCCGCGACGCCGAGCACCTTCGGCAGCGCGCGCGCCTTGGCGGGGCCGCGGATCTGGAGCGTCGGGTTGTCGGCGCGCCAACCCTCGTCATGGGCGAAGCGGTAGAGCTGGCGCAGCGCCGAGAGCCGCCGGGCGCGCGTGGCGGGCGAGAGCCCCTCGGCCTCGAGCGCGGCCACGTAGGCCTCGAGCGTCGCGCGGGTCGCGCCACCGAAGCTTTCGCCCCGTCGCGCGAGCCAGCCCATCGCGTCCTTCAGGTCGCGCCCGTAGGCGAGCAGCGTGTTGCGCGCGGCGCCCTGTTCGGCGGCCTGCGCGTCGAGGAAGGCCGAGAT
>NZ_JBQLZP010000576.1:0-8906 GCF_052168335.1 Roseicyclus sp.
GTGCTCGCCCTTGGCGATGACCTTGATGAGCGCGAGCTCGCGGCTGACGAAGGGGCCCTCGACGGTCAGGTCCGAGACCTCGTGCACGGGAACCATCCGCTCGAGCTGCATGCGGATCTGCTGGATCACCTGCGGCGTGCCGCTGGTGACGATGGTGATGCGCGAGCGGTGCCCCGCGTGGTCGACCTCGGCCACCGTCAGGCTCTCGATGTTGTAGCCGCGCCCGGAGAACAGGCCGATGACGCGCGCCAGCACGCCCGCCTCGTTGGTCACGAGGATCGCGAGGGTATGCGTCTCGATCGCGTCCGACATGTGCGAGCGCAGGTCGTAGGCGGAGTGGCTCGACGAGCCCTTTTCGATGTTGAGCGGCGACATGGGCGGTCCTTTCGCGTGCCGGTCACGTTCGCGGGATTCTGCTGCGCAAGTGCCCGATTAGCGGCGCCGCTGCAACAAGGAAGGCGGCCAGCAGGACCGGCCCGGCGTAGAGGCGCCGGGGCGGCACCTCGACCTGCGTGAGAAGCTGGAGGAGCAGGAGCGGCGTGACCCCGAGCGCCATGACGACGACGAGGGGCAGGCCGGGGCCGCGCGCGCTCAGCATCCCCGCGCGCAGCATCAGCATCAGCGCGGGCGCGAGGAAGGCGGTCTCGGCATACCAGAGATAGGGCGAGGCGACGGGGATCGCGGTGACGAGGATCGCGGCCTTCGCGTCGAAACCCATGTCCCGCGACGACCAGGCGATCCAGACGGCGAGGGCGGCGAGCGCGCTCAGCCCGAACTGGAGGCCGAGCGCGAGCCCCTCGCGCATGCCGAGGCCGATGAGCGTGGAATAGACGCTGACCATGATCTCGGCCTCGCCGATGGAGGCGCGCATCTTGTCGGCGTGCTGCCCCGCCATGTCGAGGAAGGCGGGCCAGTAGCCGATGCCGAAGACCAGCGTGGCGAGCCCGTGGAAGACGACCGTGCTGACCGCCGCCACGCCGATCACGCGCCACTGCCCCGAGGCGAGGCAGGCCAGCGCCACGAGCGGGCCGAGCTGCGGCTTGAAGGTGAGAAGGCCGAGGACGATCCCCGCCAGCACGACCCGCCCGTCCCGGATCGCGGCCAGCGCGGCCAGAAGCCCCGCCGCCCAGAGGACCGAGACCTGGCCCGCCACCAGCGCGGGCAGGATCGCGGGCGCGAAGGCGAAGCAGAGCCAGATGGGCCGGAAGTCGCCGGCATAGAGACGGACGGCCGCGAGCATCGCCAGGAGCGAGGCTCCGATCAGCGTCACGAGCGCCGGGAAGAAGTCCATGAAGCCGAGCGGATAGAACGCGAGGAGCAGGCCCGGCGGATAGGCCCAGGGCAGCCAGACGTCGCGCTCGTCCGCGTGCATCTCGGCCAGCCGGACCTGGTCGAAGGCGGCCAGCGGCTCGCCCATGACGGCCAGCCGCGCCGCGCCCCAGAAGACGCGGAAGTCCATGTCGACGACCTGCGTGCCGGGCATCGCGAGGATGTGCCAGACGATGGTGAGCCAGTACCACAGGAGCACGAGCGACAGCATCGCGACGATGGCGCCGATCCGGTCGGCGCCCCGCCCCGACAGGGGGGCGGCGGGCAGCGTGTCCTGCGCCGTCATGCGGCGCCTCCGGCGCGCGGGTGGTCTGGTCTCGGCGTCTGTCTCGCGTGCGGCATGGGGCGTCGGGGCAGGGGGCCTTGGGGGCAGGAGGCTGTCGTCCCCCTGCATACAGGCCGCCCCTCGCGGATCAAGCGCCTTGCCGACCGCGCCCCTCGCCCTGTTGCGCCGGCGTCAGGTCGGTTCGGCCTTCAGCCCCCGCCAGATCGCGTAGCACAGGAGGAGCAGCACCACCGTGAAGGGCAGGCCGGTCGAGATCACCATGGCCTGGAGCGCGGCGAGCCCGCCGCCCACGAGGAGCGCGATGGCGACGAGCCCCTCGAAGGTGCACCAGAAGACCCGCTGCGGCACCGGCGCGTCGACCTTTCCGCCCGCCGTGATCGTGTCGATGACGAGCGAGCCAGAATCCGACGAGGTCACGAAGAACACGATCACCAGCACGATCCCGAGCGTCGATGTGATCCCCGCCAGCGGCAGACCCTCGAGCATGGCGAAGAGCGACAGCTCCGGGCTGTATGTGGCGATGACGTTGGCGTAGACGGCCGAGTCCGCCCCGTTCGCCACCATGTCGTTGATCGCCGCGCCACCGAAGACCGCCATCCACAGGACGCAGACGAGCGACGGGATGATGAGCACGCAGGTGATGAACTCGCGCACCGTGCGGCCCCGGCTGACGCGGGCGATGAACATGCCGACGAAGGGCGACCACGAGATCCACCACGCCCAGTAGAAGGCCGTCCAGCCCTGGAGGTAGCCCGTGTCCTCGCGGCCGAAGGGATTGGACAGCGGCACGACCTCGCGGAAATAGCCGACGATGCCCTCGCCGAACTCCGTCAGGATCGTGGCCGCGCCCGCCGCGAAGAGGACGAAGAGCAGGAGCAGGAACGCCAGCCCCATGTTGATCTCCGACAGCACCTTCACGCCGCCGTCGAGGCCGCGCAGGACCGAGATCAGCGCCACCGCCGTGATCGCGACGATGAGGATGACCTGCACCGTGATCGTGTTGGGGATGCCGTAGACGTATTCGAGCCCCGCGTTCGCCTGCTGCGCCCCGAAGCCGAGCGAGGTGGCGAGGCCGAAGAGCGTGGCGAAGACCGCGAGCGTGTCGATCACGTGGCCCCACCAGCCCCAGACGCGTTCGCCCAGCAGCGGATAGAAGGCCGAGCGGATCGTCAGCGGCAGGCCCTTGTTGTAGGTGAAGAGCGCGAGCGCCAGCGCCACGACCGCGTAGATCGCCCAGGGGTGCAGCGCCCAGTGGTAGGAGGTGGCCGCGAGCGCCATCTGCCGCGCCTCGGCGATGTTGCCCTCGATCAGCGCGCCGTCCTCGGTGAAGGGCCGCACGGTGCCGAGCGGCGCGTCGCCCCAGGGCGTGGCGAAGTAGTAGGCGGGCTCGAGCACGCCGAAGAACATGAGGCCGATGCCCATGCCGGCGGCGAACAGCATCGCGAACCAGCCCGGATAGGAATAGTCGGGCGTCGCCTCCGCGCCGCCGAGCCTGACCTTGCCCACGGGCAGCACGATGAGCGCGAGGCAGAACAGGACGAAGATGTTGGCCGACAGGAGGAAGAACCAGTCGAAGCTCGAGGTCAGCGCGGGGCGGAGCCAGCCGAAGAACTCCGCCGACTGCGCGGGCGCGAGAAGCGCGTAGGTCACGAAGGCCACGACCGAGAGGCCCGAGATCAGGAAGACCGGGTTGTGGATGTCGAAGCCGAAGGGCCCGAGCTGCCCCTCGATGTTGTCCTGGCCGATGTCGTAGTCCGTCTCGATCAGGTCCACGTCGCCTTCCGGCGCCGGGATGCCCTGGATGTTCGTGTCGTCGGTCATTCTGTCGTCCCTTCCTTCCTGTCGTCGCCTGTGCCCCTGCGTGGCGCCGCGGTCAGTCCGCGTCGCGCACCAGCATCACGGAGCGGCGGGTCGTCGAGGCGAGGTGCCCGCCGTGGCTGCGCATCTGGAACGCGCGCGGGATGTGGCTGCCCATGACGATGAGGTCGGCGTCGGTCTCGTCGGCAGCCCGGTCGAGCACCCGGTCGAGATCGACCGACGGATCGTGCGCCACGATGGGATGGCTCGTCGCTTCCGAGACGCCGTAGGCCTCGGCCTGGGCGACGGCGAAACGGGCGAGCTTGCCTGCGAACTCCTTCGGGCTGTGCGCCACGGAACTCGGCTGCGGCGAGGTCACGCCGACATAGACGATGGTGGCCCCGTAATGGGCGGCGAGGTCGGCCGCGACCTGCAGGGCGCGCGCCAGCCGGTTGGCATGGGCGAGATCGACCGGAACCATGATCTTTCTGAACACGAGCCCCTCCTTTGGCGTTGTTCGACGCATCGGATGGGAAATGCGCCCGCCGAACAGGCTGCGGGACGACGGGACATGGCCCAAAAGCGACGTAAGTTATGTCGCGATCAGGCTATCATCCATGTCGCCGGTTGCAAGCGGGACTTGAACGCGCGGGGCAGGGGGACGGTTCCCGGCCCCCGCTCCGGCTCAGAAGCCGAGGTCGATCGGGGCCGCGCCGGGGCGTTCCACGACGGCGAGGCCCCAGTCGCGCGGGTAGCGGGCGAGGTAGTCGACATGGGCCAGGATGACGCTGTCGAGGATCGCGTCGGGCGGCAGCACGCGGACGCCCTGCGGCGTCACCTGCGGGGGCGCGGGACGCGCCGCGACGAAGGCGAATGTCGCGTAGACCTCGGGCCGCCCGGCGAGCGGGTAGCTGAGGAAGAAGACTTCGCCCCGGGGCGTCGGCAGCGACTGGCCGCGCGCGGCGAAGTAGACGCCCTCGGACCCCGCGGCGGCGGTGAACTCGGCCAGCGTCGTCGCGCCGATGCGCAGACCCTCTCCCCGCGCGGGCGGCGTGCCGTCGGCGTGCCAGGTCTCCATGTAGAGGATGCGGCCGCCCGGAACCTCCTCGGTCGAGGTGACGGACAGGCGCGAGCCGTCCGGCCGGGCGTAGAGCGTCGAGATCACGCCCGGCGCGAGCCAGGCGGTTTCCCTCGCATCGGGCCGCAGCGCCTCCAGCGCCGCGATCCCGTCACCGATGTCGAGGCCGCGGAAGTCCTGCGCCGCCACCGGCCCCGCAAGGCACGCGACGAGGAGCAGCGCCGCGGCCGCCCGCCTCACACGAGGACTCCACCCTCTGCGCCGATCACGCCCTTGGTCTCGGCCTCGCCCAGAAGCATCTCGTTGTGGGCCTTGCCCGAGGGGATCATGGGGAAGCAGTTCTCGTGCTTCTCCACCAGGCAGTCGAAGATCACCGGCCCGTCGTAATCCAGCATCTCCATGATCGCGTCGTCGAGGTCGGCGGGATCGGTACAGAGGATGCCCTTGCAGCCGAAGGCCTCGGCGAGCTTGACGAAGTCGGGCAGGGCCTCGGACCAGGAATGGCTGTAGCGCTCGCCGTGCAGGAGTTCCTGCCACTGGCGGACCATGCCCAGACGCTCGTTGTTGAGGATGAACTGCTTGACGGGCAGGCGGTACTGAACCGCGGTTCCCATCTCCTGCATGTTCATCAGCCACGAGGCCTCGCCCGCCACGTTGATCACCAGCGCGTCGGGATGCGCGATCTGCACGCCGATCGAGGCGGGCGTGCCGTAGCCCATGGTGCCGAGGCCGCCGGAGGTCATCCAGCGGTTGGGGTCCTCGAAGCCGAGGAACTGCGCGGCCCACATCTGGTGCTGGCCGACCTCGGTGCAGATGTAGCGGTCCCGGTCCTTGGTCAGCGCCTCGAGCCGCTGGAGCGCGTATTGCGGCTTGATCGTCCTCTCGGAGTTCTTGAAGGACAGGCAGTCGACCTTTCGCCATTCCGCGATCCGGGCCCACCACTGCTTCACCGCCGGGGCGTTGGTCTTCGATCCGCGCGCCTTCCAGACGCGCAGCATCTCCTCGAGCACGTGGGTCACGTCGCCGATGATCGGGAAATCGGCGTGGATCACCTTGTTGATCGAGGAGGGGTCGATGTCGATGTGGGCCTTGCGGCTGCCCGGGGAGAAGTCGGCGATGCGCCCCGTGATCCGGTCGTCGAAGCGGGCGCCGACGTTGATCATCAGGTCGCAGCCGTGCATCGCGAGGTTGGCCTCGTAGAGACCGTGCATCCCGAGCATGCCGAGCCACTTGTCCCCGCTCGCCGGGTAGGAGCCGAGGCCCATCAGCGTGGACGTGATCGGGAAGCCCGTGGCCTCGACCAGCTCGCGCAGGAGGTCCGAGGCGCGGGGGCCGGAGTTGATGACGCCGCCGCCGGTGTAGAAGACCGGGCGCTCGGCCCGTTCCATCGCCTCGACCAGCGCCTCGATCATGGCGGGGTCGCCCTTGACCTTCGGCTGGTAGTGCTCGACGCGGGCCTGCGGTTTCGCGGTGTAGGCGCCGGTGGCGAATTGCACGTCCTTGGGGATATCCACCAGAACCGGGCCGGGGCGGCCGTGCGTGGCGATGTGGAAGGCTTCGTGGATCGTGCCCGAAAGGCGGTCGGTGTCCTTCACCAGCCAGTTCATCTTGGTGCAGGGGCGCGTGATGCCGACGGTGTCGGCCTCCTGGAAGGCGTCCGAGCCGATCATGAAGGTCGGAACCTGGCCCGTCAGAACCACGATCGGGATCGAGTCCATCAGCGCGTCCACGAGGCCCGTGACCGCGTTGGTGGCGCCGGGGCCGCTCGTCACCAGGACGACGCCGGGCTTGCCGGTCGAGCGGGCATAGCCCTCGGCGGCGTGGACCGCGCCCTGTTCGTGGCGGACGAGGATGTGGCGGATCGCGTTCTGCTGGAAGATCTCGTCGTAGATCGGAAGCACGGCGCCGCCGGGGTAGCCGAACACGACCTCGACCCCCTGCTCCTTCAGGGCCTCGACCACCATCTTCGCGCCCGTCATCTGGGTCTTCGTCTGGGATGCCATCGCGGGTGTCCTTCTGTTTCCGTCCACGATCTACCGTTTCCTGCCGTCCGGCACAAAAAAGCCCCCGGGGTTTCCGAGGGCGCATGGGGTGTGAGTATGGTTGCCGTCACCGACCCATGCGCGTCCTGTCTACCACTACGATAATGAGGTCCATGACCGGGGCCTGCTCCGCGGGGTTTCGTGCCAAGCGTTGCGGGAACCTATGGGCGCGCCCGGTCAGCGTCAACCGCGAAACGCGCGGGCCGCTGAATAATGTGTCGCAGGGGCGGCGTTCCGCGCAACAAAGCGAATTCCGGCCATGCGCTTGCGCAGGATCACGGCGCGCGAGGCCGCCTGCCCGGCCACCGGCGCGCGATTCACTCAATGCGCGTCGATCCCGACCGGTTCCGTGCGGTAGCGCTAACGTCGCGCAACCGCGGGTTGTCCACAGGTCGTTGCGCGCGAAATTGACGGATTTTGGTAAGGAAATTTTACAAAAAAGTGCCATTCGGCCAACAAAACCTGTTTCACGACGCCAATCGCTTCGCTAACGTGCCGCCACTGCGAATACCACACCTACGGCCGATGCACGGTCGAGGGGACATCCAACTGGGAGGATACCAATGGATCGCCGCACATTCCTGCGCACGTCGGCAATCGGCGGCGCGGCAGCCGCTTCGACGACTCTCGCCGCTCCGCTCTACGCACAGGGCAACCGCACGCTCACCATGGTCACGTCGGTTCCCGACGGCTTCGCGATCTTCGACGACGCGGCGAACTACGCGGCCCGCGCCATCACCGAGATGACCGATGGCCAGCTCACCATCAACAAGATGCCGGCAGGCTCGCTCGTGGGCGCCTTCGAGGTGTTCGACGCCGTCTCCGCCGGCCAGGCCGACCTCTACCACTCGGCCGAGTACTACTTCCTCAACCAGCACCCCGGCTTCGCGTTCTTCACCGCCGTGCCCTTCGGCATGACCGGCCCCGAGATGATGGCCTGGTACTACCACCAGGGCGGCATGGAACTGCACCACGAGCTGTCGGGCCTGTTCAACCTCAAGGGCTTCCTCTGCGGCAACACCGCGATGCAGCCGGGCGGCTGGTTCAACAGCGAGATCACCTCGGCCGACGACCTCCAGGGCCTGCGCTTCCGCATGCCGGGCCAGGGCGGCCAGGTGCTCGGCCGTCTCGGCGCTTCGGTGCAGAACATCCCCGGCGGCGAGATCTACCAGGCGCTGGCCTCGGGCCAGATCGACGGCGCCGAGTGGATCGGCCCCTTCGCGGACGAGCGCCTCGGCTTCCAGGAAGTCACCCAGATCTACTACACCGCCGGTTTCCACGAGCCGGGCTCGGCGCTGGCGCTGGTGTTCAACCTCGACGTCTGGGAATCGCTGACCCCCGGGCAGCAGAAGATCGCCGAGATCGCCTGCGAAGCGACGCACGCGAACAACTTCTCCATGTCGCTGGCCGAGAACGGTGCGGCGCTCGCCCGCCTCCAGTCGGAGGGCGTCGTGGCCCGCGAGTTCCCGGACGATGTCTGGGATGCCTTCGGCCGCGCCGCAGCCGAAGTCAGCGCGGAGAGCATGAGCGACCCGATCTACGCCCGCATCGCCGAGAGCTACTTCGCTTCGATGGGCTCGACGGCAGCCTGGTGGGATATCGGCGACGGCGAGTACATCCGCCAGCGCAACCGCGTCAACGCCGGCTGATCGCCGACTGATCTTCGCCCCGTCCGGGCGGCCTCCGTGCCGCCCCGGGCGGGGCAATCGCGTTTGTCGGGAGCGGCCGTGCCCGCGCAGGGCGCCTTCTCGGGGGGTATCACCGCATGATCGAATTCGTTCTCTGGGTGCTGCAGAACATCGCGCTCGCGCCCTACTACCTGTTCGTCGCGATCACCAACCCGGGCGCCTGGCTGAACTGGGCCGACCCGCAGGCCGTGATGCGCTTCATCTACTACGGCGCCTCGGTCGAGTTCTTCTTCGTCGTCTTCACCACCTTCCTCGTCCTGACCGCGCTCGGCATGTTCTGGAAGCGCGATATCCTCTGGTGGGGGGTGCGCATCCTCGAGGGGATCGGCAACTGGGTGGGGCGCACGGCGGCCTGGGCGGGCCTCGTCATGGTCCTCGTCCAGGTGATGATCGTCTTTCTCCAGCGGATCTTCCGGGTGGCCGAGATCCAGCTCGGCCCGCTCGGCACCGCCTATGCGCAGGACCTGAGCTGGTGGGCCGAGAGCCTCAAGTTCCATAACGCGCTCGTCGTGACGCTCTGCGTGTCCTACACCTTCGTGCAGGGCGGGCATGTGCGCGTCGACCTCGTCTATTCGGCGGTGAAGTTCCGCACGAAGAAGATGATCGACATGTTCGGTTGCCTCTTCTTCATGATGCCGGCCATCGTCATCACCTATCTCTACGCCTGGTTCTTCCTGTGGCGGCAC
>NZ_JBQLZP010000577.1:0-4200 GCF_052168335.1 Roseicyclus sp.
CGTGCCGGAAGTAACCGTAGGGCTCGAACGACGCGCCGAGGGCACCGATGACGACGCTGAGAGAGGCCGCGAGGGCAGCGAGACGAAGCCGGAGGGACGCCGCCTCTCTCTCGGAGGCCCCGGTCCAGGTGGCCAGAAGCTCGTCCCCGAAGAGACCCGCAGCGAGGAGCCCGGCCATCGCGAAGACGCCGGCATAGGTCACCGCCATGCCCGCGGCGACGGCCATGACGGTACCCGCATTGCTCACGGCGCGTTGCTCGCGCAGCGGCCCTTGGCGGGCGGCGAGCAGGCGCTGGACGCGGATCAGGTAGGCGCTCGTGCCAGCGATGGCCGCGAGAGACAGGACCGCGATCGCGGAGGGTGAGAGATTGGCGGCGACCTCCCAGGATTCCGCCGTCATCACGAGGACCGCGAGTGCCGATCCCGCCGCGGTGGTCAACCGGCGCAGGCGCAGCGGGAAGCTCCAGGGCCGCATCCGCAGGATGGCGCGCGGCAGGGCGCCCCGGTTCTGCCAGAGCGAACGGGCGTAGAACCCCAGCCGTCCCCGAGCCCGCCCGCCCATCTCCTCGACCCGAAGGTCCGCGACCTCCTCCATCCGCGCCGCGAGGGCGTCCGCGGCCTCCGGCGCGAAGCCACCGGGTCCGTCGAGATCGGCCGGTCCCTCAACACCACGCATCCAGCCCGGCGCGGTGTCGGGCGAGACCCCGTTCAGCCGTCCGAAGAGATGCAGCGCGAGGGCGTGGAGGCGCGGCGACAGCGGAGCCTTCGCGTGGGCGTTGTCGTCGAGGAAGGCCGTCGAGACGATGGCGGTGGCGAAGATGCCGGCGGTGACGCCGAGCACGCGCTCCCGCTCGCGGCCGCGCAACGCGCGCGACGTGACCACGAAGGCGAAGTCCCAGCCGCGGAGATCCCGGTCGATTTCCGCCGCATCGAGCAGCCGCACGGGCTCGACCCGGCCGCTCTCGGAGGCGGCGGCGGGCCGCTCCTGCGTTTCGATGACCCAGTCGAAACCGGGCAGGCAGGCGGCGAGCGACCTCCCCATCTCGACCGCGGCCTCCCGCGCGGCGTCCCGCTGCGGTTCGGGCAGGTCGCCTTCGAGGAGCCAGCCGATCTCCACCTTGGGGCGCGTGCCGTCTCCGGCGGTGGCGTTATCGTCGTTCGCGGTCGGCATCGGCGCAATCAGACCCGCGCCGCGAGATCCACCGCGAAGCGCAGCGCGAGCGCCACCGCGGAGGCCGCCGCGGCCTTCGCCGCCTGGCGGTTCAGGATCGAGGCCCGGTTGAAGGCCGTGACGATGCGGTTGAGGTCGGCGTTGTCGAGCTCCTCGAAGCGCGACACGCGACGCAGCCTGCGGGTTCCGGAGAGACACCAGAACCACGCCGCCGCCGCGGCGGTCACGAGCCCGAGCGCGTCGAGCACCGTCGTCAGGAGGGCCATGTCCGTCTCCCGTCGGGTTTCGTGGGCGAGGCGCCGGTCGGGCCCCCGCTTCGGGGATCAATCCGGCGCGTCGGGGGCGGGTTCCTCGCGCCGCATGGCCTGGATCAGGCCCATGACCTGCCGCGTGACGGCGTCCTCGAGCGGCTCGGCGAGGTGCGTGGGGCAGAAGAGGCTGATCGTGACGCGCGGCTTTCCGAGCTCGGTCGTGGAGAAGCGGAGGCGGCACTCGGGGTCGAGGATGTCGACCCCGCTCCGCCGCTCGATCCGGGCGTTCGCGCGGGCCGCCTCCTCCCGGTGCGGTCCGTAGTGCCGCTCCACGATGGCGGCGATGTCGTCTCCGCTTGCGGTGAGATCGATGTCCGGCTCGGTCGTGATGGCGAAGCTGTGGAAGGTGTCGTCGCGCACCACCGTCAGATTGCGGATCGGCGAGGCGAAGAAGACGCTGTTCGGAACGACGGCCGTGCGCCCGGTGTAATGGAACGAGTTCGGCTGGAACTCCTGGATCGTGGTGGCCAGCAGCGTGTGGTCCACGACCTCGCCCCGCACGCCCGACACCTCGATCCAGTCGCCCACCGTGAAGGCCCGCGTCGAGGCGCGCATGAGCGAACCCGAGACGCAGAGGATCATCTCCTTCGTCGCCACCACGATGGCGACCGCGACCGCGGCGAGCGACAGGGCGAAGGTCCGCAGCTGCGGCGCCCAGATCAGGACGAGCCCGAGGAGCAGGAGGAACAGAAGGACGTTCCGGCTGGTGGCGATCCAGCGGCGGAGCACATGCGGGGGCAGTTCGCTCCGCATCCGGATCAGCCGCACCACCACCATGCGCGCGACCCAGAGCACGAGCACGAGCAGGACCGACGCCACCAGGTCCGGTGAGGCCGCGCCGAGGGCGGGCGGAAGCGTCCATGTGCTCGGGTCGAAGGTCTTGGCGTTCGTCTCATGGCCAGATCAGCCAGACATAGGCGCCGTAGCCCGCCAGGAGCGCCAGCCCCTCGGCGCGCGAGATCCGGAGGCCGGTCCAGGCCACGAGGAGCAGCGCTGCCGAGACGCCGATCATCACGAGGTTGTCGAAGGAGACCATCTCGGGCGGCACGGCGCCGGGCGCGATCAGCGCGGTGAACCCGCCGATGCCGAGGATGTTGTAGATGTTGGAGCCGACGATGTTGCCGAAGGCCACGTCGCCCTGCTTCCTGATGCCGGCCACGACCGAGGTGACAAGCTCCGGCATCGAGGTGCCGACGGCGACGATGGTCAGCCCGATCACCGTCTCGGAGATGCCGAAGCCGCGCGCGAGCGACACCGCGCCCTCGACCAGGAACCGCCCGCCGAGCACCACGAGGGCGAGGCCCGCGAGCGCGATCAGGAGCGACACGAGGAGCGGCTGGCCCGCCGTCTTCGGCGGCGCGAGCGCGGGGTCGGCCCCCTGCAGGGCGAGGCTCTTGTCGTAGACCGCGCCGTGGTCGGGCGCCGCCACGCGCTCCTGCCGGAAGGCGAGCCAGACGTAGAGGCCGAGCGCCGCGACGAAGGCCGCGCCGACGGGACGGCCCATCGGCAGGACCGCCGCGAGCCCCGCGAAGACCACCGCGACGGCCAGCATGACCGCGCCGTCCCGCCTCAGCGCCTGCGAGGCGACGGCGATGGGGGCGATGAGCGCCGCGATCCCGAGGATCAGGAGGATGTTGGCGATGTTGGAGCCCACGATGTTGCCGTAGGCGATGCCCGGCGCGTCCGAGAGCGCCGCCTGCACCGAGGTCACCAGTTCGGGCGTCGAGGTGCCGAAGCCCACGAGCGTGAGCCCGACCACGAGCGGCGAGACGCCGAGCCGCGTCGCCACGTTCACCGCCCCCCGCACCAGGAACTCGCCCCCCGCGATCAGAAGCACGAGGCCCCCCAGAAGCGGCAACCACACGTCCGTCATGTCTCAAGTCTCCCTGTCTTTCCTGTCTGTCGCGGCGTCGCCCCCGGCTCCGCCCCAAGGCGCACCACCCGAAGGCAGAGCAGCGCCCAGCCCGCGCCCCCGAGCCAGCCCGCGATCACGTCCGTGGGCCAGTGGACGCCCAGATGGACCCGGCTCGCGCCGACGAGGCCCGTGAGCGCCAGCGCGAGGACGATCGCGCAGCGGCCCGGCCGCGGGTCCGCCAGCATCCGCGTGGCGACGCCCGCGAGCGTGAGATACGTGGCGGCGGACAGCATCGCGTGCCCCGAGGGGAAGCTCGCCGAGAGGGCCATGTCGCCATGCGGGACGAGATCCGGACGCGGCCGGTCGACGAGGTCCTTGGCGAGACGCGACAGGAGCACCGCGCCACCGGTCGAGGCCAGGACGAAGACGGCCGCCCTGCCCCGCTCCATGCGCAGGAGCACGCCCACCCCGGCCGCCGCGAGAAGGCAGAGGACGAAGACGCTGCCGAGCGACGTGAGGTCCCGCGCCGCCTTCTCGAGCCATTCCGGCCCGAGCGGATCGGCGGCATCGCCCGGCGCCCGCAAGGCCAGGAGGAGCGCGCGGTCGAAGCCGAGGGTCGCCCCGCCCGGCACCGCGGCCGCCAGCGCGGCGAATCCGCAGAAGCAGGCCGCCGCGGCCACGAGAAGCGCCCTCCGCGGCGTCCGCCCCGGGTGAGGATCGGTGTCCCCCGGCCTCATGATAAGGCAAACCCCTCGCCCGGCTTCATGTTCCGGCATGGCGCCCCGCCCGCCCCGCAATGGGCGTTCACGGCGCGATGATCCAGCCTGCGCCGAAGACGGCGAGCATCGCCAGGAGGAAGACGA
>NZ_JBQLZP010000578.1:0-4780 GCF_052168335.1 Roseicyclus sp.
CGAAGGCCTCCCAGGTCTCGCGCGTGACGGACAGGATCCAGTCCTGGAAGTCGCCGGGATCGCCCTGCCGGTGGGCGGGCTGGCTGAGATAGGCCATGAAGAAGTTGGCGATCAGCATCCCGATGTCGAAGCCCATCGGCCCGTAGATGCCGAACTCGGGGTCGATCACCCGCGTCTGCGTGTCCGTGCACATGACCGAGCCGGTGTGCAGGTCGCCGTGGCAGAGCGTCTCGGCGTTGTTCGCGAACTTCGCGAGCATGTGCTGCGCCTGGGTCTTGAGCCCCACATCCGCCCGGAGCCGCGCAACGACCGCGTCGAGGTGCGGATTGTGGGCGTTCATCTCGGCGGCGTAGTAGGGGTCGGTGAAGACGAGGCTCTCGGTGATGTCGCAGAGCTCGGTGTTGGCGAGGAAGAGGGCGGTGTCGGCCTTCTTCTCCGCCGTCTCCATGTGGAGGTCCGAGCCCCGGAAGGCGGTCCGCGCGCAGAAGCGCCCCAGCGCCGCGCCCAAGCCCTCGGTCCGCTGCCCTGCGATGAGACGGCCGCGCAGGATCGTGTGGCCCTCGAGGTATTCCATCGCGATCAGCGCCTGGTCCTCGTCGAAGTGCAGCACCTCCGGCACCCGGCCCGGGTCGCGCCCGGCCTGGCGGATCAGGGCGTTGTACTCGAAATAGGCGCGGCGCGCGGACAGGGGCCAGGCATCGCCGACGAGGCGGACGTAAGGGAGCGCCTGCTTGACGACGACCGCGCCCGCGCTGCCGGTGACGATGAAGACGAGGTTGAGGTTGCCGTCGCCCACCTCTCGCACCTGCCATGTGTCCGGGTCGCCGCCCACGCGGTCCGCGACGGCCGCCACGCCCGCGAGGCGCGCGGGCAGCGTCGCGACGTCCAGCGCCTGATATTCCGCCATGTCTCCTCCCTCCCTCGCGGGCCTCGGTCGCGGGGTCCTCCCGGCCCCGTTTCCCGCGCCCGTTTCCCCCAAGTGTCCGCGAAAGACTGGGCATATGTCAACGTCGTTGACAATTGGAAAGCCGTGGCTAACGTCAGAGGCGGGAGGAGACCATGGCCGCAGCCGCGCTTGAACTGATCGGGATCGAAAAGGCGTTCGGTCCGAACCGCGTGCTGCGCGGCGTCGGCCTGTCGCTCCATCCCGGCGAGGTCACCGTGCTGATGGGCGCGAACGGGGCGGGCAAGTCGACGCTGGTGAAGGTGCTCTGCGGCGTCCATCGCGCGGATGCGGGCACCATGCGCCTCTTCGGGGCCGACTACGCGCCCGCCTCGGTCTCGGACGCCATCGGGCAGGGCGTCGTCACGGTGCACCAGTCCATCGATGACGGCGTGATTCCCGACCTCGACGTGGCCTCGAACCTGCTTCTCGACCGGCTGACGCAGCGCAGCGCGGGCTTCTTCGTGCGCGGCCGCGCGCTCCGGGAGGAGGCGCGCCGCGTCGCCGAGGCGATGGGCCTCGACCTCGATCCGCGCGCCAAGGTGGGCGACCTCGGACTCGCGGAACGCCAGCTCATCGCCATCGCGCGGGCCATGGCGCGCGACCCCAAGGTGCTGGTCCTCGACGAGCCGACCTCGTCGCTCTCCGCCACGGAGGCCGAGCGCCTCTTCGCGCTGATCGACCGGCTGCGCGAGCGGGGTGTCGCTATCCTCTACATCTCGCACCGGACTTCCGACATCCGCCGGGTCGCGGACCGGATCGTTTCCATGCGCGACGGGCAGGTCTCGGGCGTGTTCGAGGGGCCGGAACTGGACTACGAAGGCGCCGTGACGGCGATGCTCGGCCACGCGATGACGGCGGTGGACGTGCAGGTGACGGAGGGTGCGGAACCCGTCCTGAGCCTCGACGGCCTGCGCCTCTTCGAGGGGTCCGAGCCCATCGACCTCGCGGCGCGGCGGGGCGAGGTCGTGGTGATCACGGGTCTCCTCGGGTCGGGCAAGGCGCGGCTCGCGTCCATCGTCGCGGGGCTCGAGCGGCCCGCCGCCGGGACCATGCGGCTGGAGGGGGTGCCCTATGCGCCGGCCTCGGTGCGCGAGGGGATCGCCTCGGGCGTGTTCCTCTGCCCGCGCGACCGGGCGGCGAACGGCGTGATCCGCGACTTCGACATCACCGACAACCTGACGCTGCCCTTCCTCGAGCGCCATGCGCGCCTCGGCTTCCTCCGCCCGCGCGCGCAGCGGGGGCGCACGGAGGAGATGATCGGAACGCTCGGCATCGTCTGCCAGGGGCCCGCCGACGGGATCGGCACGCTCTCGGGCGGGAACCAGCAGAAGGTCATGGTCGGCCGCTGGATGGCGGAGGCCTGCCGCGTCCTCGTCCTCGACGAGCCCTTCCAGGGCGTCGACATCCGCGCGCGCCGCGACATCGGCCAGCGCATCCGGCAGACGGCGGGGGACCGGGCGACCATCGTGCTGGTCTCGGAACTCGACGAGGCCTTCGAGATCGCGGACCGCATCGTGGTCCTGCACGAGGGCCGGGTCGCGGGCGAGCATCGCAACGCGGAGGTGAACCTCGGGCGCATCCTGGCCGAGGTCTCCGGGAACGCGCCGCGCGAGGGCGCGGACACAAGGGCAGGGGGCTGAGGCGCATGGCGGAGATCGGGGCAGGGCGCGCGGGCGCGCGCGGCGGGCAGGGCAGGGGCTTCACGCACTACGCCATCCGCTACGGATTCCTCCTGCTCCTCGTCGGCCTCGTGATCTTCTTCGCGATCTTCGCGCCTGGCTTCGCGGGTCCGCGCCCGGCGGTGTTCATCTTCCAGTCCGTCGCCATCACCGGCATCCTCGCCCTCGGCGTGACCTGCACGCTGGTGGTGGGGGGCTTCGACCTGTCCATCGGGTCGGTCGCCACCTCGGCGCTGATGCTGTCCGCCTACGTCATGGTGGTGATGGAGCAGCCCGCCATCGTGGCGGTCCTCGCCTGCCTCGCGATGGGGGCGGCGGTGGGCGCGATCAACGGCTTTCTCATCGTGAAGATGCGGGTGCCGGACCTTCTCGCGACGCTCGGCATGATGTTCCTGCTGATCGGGCTCCAGCGCATCCCGACGGAGGGCAACTCCATCTCCACCGGCATGACGCTGCCCTCGGGCGAGGTGGCGGAGGGCACCTTCTCCGCCGCGTTCCTCTGGATCGGGCGGCACCGTTTCGATTTCTTCCTCGAGGACCTGATCCCGGTGCCCGTGGTCCTGTTCCTGCTGATCGCGGTGCTGATCTGGGTGTTCCTCGAGCTCACCCGGCACGGGCGGCTGATGTACGCCATCGGCTCGAACGAGCGGGCGGCGGGCCTCGCGGGAACCCCGGTCGCGCGCTACAAGGTGCTCGCCTACATGATCTCGGGGATGCTCGCCTCCGTCGGCGGCATCCTGCTCGCCGCACGCCTCGGGCGCGGCGACATCGCCAGCGGCAACAACCTCCTGCTCGATTCCGTCGCGGCGGCGCTGATCGGCTTCGCGGTCCTCGGCGCGGCCAAGCCGAACGCCTTCGGCACGGCCATCGGCGCGCTCTTCGTGGGCATCCTGCTCCAGGGTCTCACGATGATGAACGCGCCCTACTACACGCAGGATTTCGTCAAGGGCGCGGTGCTGGTCATCGCGCTGATGTTCACCTTCGCACTGTCCCAGAGGAAGGCCGGCGCGGGGCACTGACGGGCGGCACGCCCAAACCAAGGGAGGAAGACCATGAACTTCACGAGACGGACGACGCTGGGCCTGTTGCTGGCCTCGACCATGGCGGCAACGCCCGCGCTGGCGCAGGACATGCCCGCGCCCCTCGACAACCCCGATGACGTCACCATCGCGCTGGTGCGCTACCTGTCCACCGGCGACTTCTTCCAGGCCTATCTCGCGGGCGTCGAGGCGCAGGCCGAGGCGCTGGGCGTGAACCTCCGCGTCTTCGACAGCCGCCAGGACGCCGCGCTCCAGGCCGACATGGTGGACCAGGCCATCGCGCTGGGCGTCGACGGCATCATCATCCAGCACGGCCTGACCGAGTCCATGCGCGAGGCGGCGCAGCGCGCGGTCGACGCGGGCATCGACGTGGTGGCCTTCGACGTGAACGTCGAGAACGAGGCCATCCCGCAGATCGAGCAGTCGGACTACCTGCTCGGCCAGATGGCGCTCCAGCAGGCGCTCGAGGACAACGGGACCGAGTTCGACGCGGGCTACGTCTACGTGCCCGGCATCGCGCCGCTCGACCGCCGCCACGTCGCCTGGGAGGAGGTGCTCGCCGCCAATCCCGGCATCAACGAGGTCGCGCGCATCGGCACGCTCGACAATCCCATCGCCAACGCCAACGCGAACCAGGCGCGCGCGGCGTTGCAGGCGAACCCGACGATCTCGGTCTTCTTCGCGCCCTACAACGAGTTCGCGAAGGGCGTGAAGATCGCCGCCGACGAGGCGGGGATGAGCGGCGACCTCTCGATCTACTCGGCCGACGTGTCCACCGCCGACATCGCGCTGATGCGCGAGGCGGGCAGCCCCTGGCGCGCCACCGTCGCGACCAACCCCGCCGTGGTGGGCGAGGTCTCGGTGCGGGCGCTCGCCATCATGCTGACGGGCGGCGATCCGGGCGCGCAGGTGATCGTGCCGCCGACGCTGATCACGCAGGACTTCCTGAACGAGAACGACATCACGAACATGGAGGACCTCGCCGCCGCCATGCCGCAGTTCTCGCACGCGGATGTCGCCATGACCGACTGGATGCCGCTGCCGCCGCGCTGACACCACGAAGGCGGCCCCCGCAGCGCCATTGCGGGGGCCGCGAGTTGCCGAGGGAAAGGACG
>NZ_JBQLZP010000579.1:0-5221 GCF_052168335.1 Roseicyclus sp.
CGATCACGCTCTCGGCGCTGTCGCCGCTGGCGCCCGCCGAGAGGGCGAGGCCGACCGAGAGGGTGATCGAGACGCCGCTTCCCTCCGTGCAGACGTCGAAGGCGGTGTCGGCGACGCAGCGGCGCAACCGCTCGGCGCAGTCGAGCGCGGCGGTCCGGTCGGCGTCGGGCAGGGCGACGAGGAACTCCTCCCCGCCCATGCGTGCGAGCAGGTCGCCCGACCGCAGTTCGGCCCGGAGCCGCCGGCCCACGAGCCGCAGCACCCGGTCGCCGGCCGAATGGCCGTGCATGTCGTTGATGTTCTTGAAAAAGTCGAGGTCGAGCATCATCACCGCGACGCCGCGCCCGGGCCGGGCGAGCATCCGCTCGAGCTGGAAGAGCGCGTAGCGGCGGTTGTGGAGCCCCGTGAGGCTGTCGGTCACGGCGAGCTCGAGGCCCGCGCGCAGGCTCTCGCGCAGGCGGTCCGCCTGCCGCTTGCGGCCGAGCTGGGCGCGGATGCGGATGGCGAGTTCCTGGGTGTCGACCGGGTCGTAGAGGATATCCGACGCGCCGAGGTCGAGGGCGATGGCCGCCCGCTCGGCGTCGCCCTCGGGCAGGACCATCAGGGTCGCGGCGTTGCGCGTGCCGGGCCGGGAGCGGAGGTCGGACAGGAGGCGCAGCCCCTCGTTGCGATGCGCGAGGTCGGCGGTGATGACGAAGACGTCGGCGGCCTCGCCCCCCTCGGCGCCGATCTCGGTCAGCGCGGTCTCGCGCGGGACGACGCGCACCTCGCCGCCCATCTGGTCGTCGAGGGCGGTCTTCCAGACGACGGCGCCCTTGGCTCCGGGCGCCACGAGCCAGATGCGGCCCGGGCCCTCCTGGCCCTTGAAGCCCGCGATGGCCTCGGCGAAGCCGAAGCCCGCCGCGCTCTCGCCGCGTTCGCGCAGTTCGCGCACCGTGTCGCTGGCCCGCAGCAGCGAGCGGACGCGCGCGAGCAGCGTCACCTCGTCCACGGGCTTGGTGAGGAAATCGTCGGCCCCCGCCTCGAGCCCCGCCATCTTCGAGGCCCGGTCCGACAGCGCGGTGACGAGAATCACGGGGATGTCGGCGGTCGCCGGATCGGCCTTGAGGCGGCGGCAGACCTCGAGCCCGGACATGTCGGGCATGAGCACGTCGAGGATGATCAGGTCGGGACGTCCGGTGGTGGCGGCCCGGAGCGCTTCGGCGCCGCTGTCGGCCTGGTCCACCGCATAGCAGGCGGCTGCGAGCTTGACCTTCATGACGATGCGGTTGGTGGCCACGTCGTCGACGACCAGGATTCGCCCCGTCATGCGCTCCTCACCTGTTGATGCCCGTTCGGCAATGACTCATCTTCTGGCGGGTAATGGTTAACAAACTCTTTAACGCGAGGCGGAGTGTTCGGCATGAAGCAGGAAATGGCCGAGATGGGCGCGGTTCGGGTGCTGGGATGGCTCGCGGGGCAGGAGGACCTGATGCCGGTGTTCCTCGGCGCAACGGGAGCGGCGCCGGAGGATCTCCGGGCTGCGGCGACCGAGCCCGATTTCCTCGCCAGCGTGCTCGATTTCGTCCTGATGGACGATCGGTGGGTCATCGACTGCGCCGGCGCGCTCGGCATGTCGCCGGAGCGCATCGCCGAACTGCGACGCGCGCTGCCGGGCGGCGCGCTGCCGAACTGGACGTGATCTGCCGGTGACCGCGACGCCCGCATATCGAACCGGGCGGCGCCCCCGTCAGTCGTCCTCGCCCTCGGCGAGCAGCGTCAGCAGCCGCCGAAGCTCGAGCGCTTCCTGGTCGGTGAGCTTCTCGTTGAAATGGGCGATGTTCTCGACGCAGCGCGGCATGACCGCATTCAGGCGCGTCACGCCCTCCTCGGTCAGGGTGACCTCGGTGGTCCGCCGGTCCTGGCGGCCCATCTCGCGACCGATCAGACCCTCGGTCTCGAGCTGCCGGAGCGCCCGGGACGTCGCGGTGCGGTCGATGCCGATGAAATGCGCGATCTCGGAGGGGTTCTTGAGACCTTCCTCGTGGACAGCCAGAAGAACGCACCAACCCACCCTGGTGAGTCCGTGATCGCGAAGGGAGCCTTCGACGCGGCGCTCGACCAGTCTTGCAGTGCGCGTGATGTGGTGGCCTATGCTGTTGTGCAGGCCGAATTTGGGACCGGTTCCGTCCATTACCTCTCGCCCATCGCCCTCGTTACATACTTATATCGATATTCGCTAGCATGTGGGATGCATCGTGAAAAGAGCAAGTAGGGCTGACCCATGACGATCGCCGCCATCCTGTTCGACAAGGACGGAACATTGTTCGATTTCGAGGCGAGTTGGTCCGATTGGGTGCACGGTCTGATCGCCGAACTGGCCGGGGGGGACGCGGGCCTCGCCGCCGCGCTGGCCGAGGTCTCGGGCTTCGACCTGACCGCACGGCGCTTCGCGCCCGACAGCCCGATCATCGCGGGCACCTTCGAGGAACTGAGCGAGCGGATCGTGCCGCTCCTGCCCGGGATCGGCGCGCAGGAACTGGCCGAGCGGGTCAACGTCATGGCGGCGGGCGCGCGGATGGTGCCCGTGACGCCGCTCGGCCCGCTGCTCGCGGGGCTGCGGGCGCGCGGCCTGCGCCTCGGGGTCGCGACGAACGCCGCGGCGCTCGAGGCGGCCTCGCATCTGGAGGCGGCGGGGATCGCGGCGGCCTTCGACTTCGTGGCAGGCTGCGATTCGGGCCATGGCGCCAAGCCGGGCCCGGGCATGTGCCTCGCCTTCGCGGCGGCCCTCGCGCTCGAGCCCGCGCGCGTCCTGATGGTGGGCGACAGCCTGCACGACCTGCACGCGGGGCGCGCGGCCGGGATGCGGGTGATGGGCGTGCTGACCGGCATGGCGACCGAGGCCGACCTCGCGCCGCATGCCGATGCCGTCCTGCCGCATATCGGCCACCTGCCGGACTGGCTGGCCGCCGAGGGGGCGCAGCTCTCCGCCGTTCGGTGAGGCGCGCGCGTCCGGGCGGGAAAACGACAGCGCGTGTCGCTCCCCGGCGATGTCGGGGGCGGCGGCTCGTGGTCTAGTGCCCGCGACGTGCATCGGACGGGACGGGAGAGCCACATGAACGACGCATCCGGAGCGCCCCGGCGACGCGCAGGCGGGCGGCGCGGCCATTCCGACCGGGCGGGGCACGCGGCCATCGCGCAGATGCCCTGGCGGGTGCCGGTGAACACCGACCGCCCGACCGAGCCGCTCGACGCCGAGGGGATCGCCGCGCTGCACCGGGGCGCCATGCGCATCCTCTCGGAGATCGGGATCGAGTTCCTGAACGACGAGGCGCTCGGCCACCTGAAGGCGGCGGGCTGCATCGTGGAGGGCCAGACCGCACGCTTCGACCCCGCCTTCGTGGAGGAGATGGTCGCCCGCGCGCCGGCCGAGTTCACGCTGACCCCGCGCAATCCCGACCGCGCCATCACGCTCGGCGGGCGCAACATCGTCTTCGGCAACGTGTCCTCGCCGCCGAACGCCTGGGACCTCGACCGGGGCAAGCGGCCGGGCGACCTCGAGACCTACCGCGAGTTCATCAAGCTCACGCAGTACTTCAACTGCATCCATTTCGCCGGCGGCTACCCGGTGGAGCCCATCGACATCCACCCGAGCGTCCGGCACCTCGACTGCCTCCAAGAGAAGCTCGTCCTGACCGACAAGGTGGTCCACGCCTACTCGCTCGGCACCGAGCGGGTGGAGGACGTGATGGAGATGGTGCGGATCGCGGGCGGCCTGACCCACGAGGAGTTCGACGCGAGCCCCCGGATGTACACCAACATCAACTCGGTCTCGCCGCTCAAGCACGACTGGCCGATGCTCGACGGCGCGATGCGGCTGGCGCGGCGGGGCCAGCCGGTGGTGGTCACGCCCTTCACGCTGGCGGGCGCGATGGCGCCGGTGACGCTGGCGGGGGCGGTGGCGCTCAGCCTCGCCGAGGGGCTGGCGGCGATCGCGCTGCTCCAGTGGATCGCGCCGGGCTGCCCGGTGGCGATCGGCACCTTCACCTCGAACGTCGACATGAAGTCGGGCGCGCCCGCCTTCGGCACGCCGGAATACATGCGGGCGACGCAGATGACGGGGCAGATGGCGCGCTTCTACGGCCTGCCGATGCGCGCCTCGGGCGTCTGCGCGGCGAACGTGCCGGACGGGCAGGCGATGTGGGAGACCGCGAATTCGCTCTGGTCCGCCGTGCAGTCGGGGACGCACATGGTCTACCACGCGGCCGGATGGCTCGAGGGCGGGCTGATCGCCTCGCCCGAGAAGTTCGTGATGGATTGCGAGCTCCTCCAGCAGATCCAGCGCTACTTCGAGCCCGCGCTGACCGCCACGACCGACGCCGATCTCGCCGTCGAGGCCATCGCCGAGGTCGGCGCGGGCGGGCATTTCTTCGGCTGTGCCCACACGCAGGAGCGCTACACGACCGCCTTCTACCAGCCCTTCGTCTCGGACTGGCGCAACTTCGAGGCCTGGCGGGCCGATGGCGCGCTCTGGACGGCGGAGCGCGCCAACCGCGTCTACAAGCGCATCCTCGCCGAGTTCGAGCCGCCGCCGCTGGACGAGGGCATCCGCGAGGAACTGGCCGCCTTCGTCGCCCGGAGGAAGGCCGAGGGCGGCGCGCCGACCGACTTCTGAAGCGCGCACATCCTTTCTTTACGCCTTGCCCCTAGCTTGCCCCCTGTTCGGGCGGGACTGGCGGGGAGACGGATGCACGGCATGATCAACTGCGCCCTCCAGGGCTTCCTCCTCGCCAATTACGGCGAGGATGTCTGGCGCGAGGTCCGCACCCGCGCCCGGCTGCCGGAGGAGGGGTTCGAGGCGATGGTGCGCTATGACGACGCCCTCACGCGCGCCTGCTTCGCCGCCGCGCTGAAGGTGCTGGACAAGCGGCCGAACGCGCTGCTCGAGGATATCGGCACCCATCTCGTCACCGATCCGGGGCTGGAGCCGCTGCGCCGGCTGCTCCGCTTCGGGGGCGGCAGCTTCGTCGAGTTCCTGCATTCGCTGGAGGAGATGCCCGACCGCGCGCGCCTCGCCATCCCCGAGCTGGAGGTGCCGCGCATCACGCTGAGCTCGGTGGGTGCCGGCGACTACGTGATCGCCGCGCGCTGGACGCTGCCGGGAATCGCCCCGCTCCTGTCCGGCGCGCTCAGGGCCATGGCCGACGACTACGGCGCGCTCGTCCTGTTGCAGCTCGCCGGG
>NZ_JBQLZP010000580.1:0-3378 GCF_052168335.1 Roseicyclus sp.
CAAAGCCAGTGGCGGAGCGAGGGACCGCTCGACCAGGCGATCTTCTTCGAAGTGCCGCGCGGCGCCTCGCTTCGCGCCGTGTCGGAGGACCTGGAGGAGGCGGGCGCCGTCACCTCGGCGATGCTGTTCCGGCTCGGGACGGAATACGCCAACCGGGCTGGCGACCTGCGCTTCGGCTCCTACGAGATCCCGGCCGGCGCCTCGATGGAGACGGTGCTCGACATCGTGACGGCGGGCGGGCCCTCGAGCTTCCGTTACGCGGCGACCTACGTGCTCAGGATCGAGGGGACGGGCGAGCTGAGGCTGCGGGAGCGTATCCCCGGCACGGGCGAGATCGTCGAGCTCGAGACCTTCGCCTACGAGGACGGCGTCCCCGAGGTCTACCGGGAGCTGGTGGAGACCGAGCAGATCAACGTCTACCGCGTCTCGATCCCCGAGGGGCTGACCTCGTGGCAGATCGTGCAGGGCCTGAACCAGGCGGATTTCCTTTCCGGCGAGGTGGCGGATATCCCGGCCGAGGGGATGCTTGCGCCTGACACCTACGAGGTGCGCCGCGGCATGGACCGGAACGAATTGCTGGCGCAGATGCGCGCGGCGCAGGAACAGATCCTGGCCGCGGCATGGGCGGACCGGGAGGACGGGCTGCCGCTGGCCTCGCCCGAGGAGGCGCTGATCCTCGCCTCGATCATCGAGAAGGAAACCAGCGTGCCGGACGAGCGGGGTCAGGTGGCGAGCGTCTTCGTCAACCGCCTGAACCAGGGAATGCGGCTCCAGACCGACCCGACGGTGATCTACGGGGTGACGAACGGGCGGGGCGTGCTGGGCCGCGGAATCCGTCAGTCGGAGCTTCGGGACGAGAATCCGTGGAATACCTACGTGATCGACGGGCTGCCGCCGACGCCCATCGCGAACCCCGGTCGGGCCGCGATCGAGGCCGCGCTCAACCCCGACGAGACGGACTACATCTTCTTCGTCGCGGACGGCACGGGCGGCCATGCCTTCGCCCAGACGCTTGAGGAGCATAACGAAAACGTCGCCCGCTGGCGGCAGATCGAGGCCGAGCGCGCCGCGTCGGGGAACTGACGCGGCGATCGGGGCAGGGTTCAATTGTTAATGAGAGGTTGCGGACGCCGCCTTTCGTTAACCATTTGATAACAAAAAACTTCTTGACCCACCGCGCGCTCCGCGGCATACCTTCGGGCAAGCTGGATGACGTGGGTGAACGGTCCTGGGGTAGCGCCCCTCGGGCCGTTTTTTCATGTCCTGCTCGTGCCCGAGTAACGCCCTTCGGACACGGGAAACTTCGATGAACGATACAAGTCATACGTCGCCGTCCCGAAGGAACGGGGCGCCGGATCCCGACGACCTGGAGCTGACGCTGGAGCGCGCCGAGATGCTCGTCGTCCGGGCGCAGGAGGTCTTCGAGACGACCGTTGAGGCCTTGCAGGACGCGGTCCGGACGCTCAAGGCGATGCCCGACACGGGCGAGCGCGAGGTTATCAAGGACGTCAGGGCGATGAATTCCGCCCTGATGCTCGCCATGGAATTGCAGGAGAAGGCACGTGTCGCGGGAAGCAAGCACTTCGGGACGGAAGCTGGCGGAAAACTCGATCTCGCAGCCGCAAGGGACGAGATCGCCCTCCGACTGGCTTGCCTCCGTACCGCAGGAGGTGGAGAGAGCCTTCCTTGACGGGCTGTCGGACAACGCGATGGCGGCGCTTGCCTGGCTCTTCGAGTTCTGGGCGCTGCCGCATCAGCAGCCTCCCGACGGCGACTGGCGCACCTGGCTGGTGCTCGGCGGACGCGGGGCGGGCAAGACGCGGGCGGGCGCCGAATGGGTGAGGGCGCAGGTCGAGGGGCCGACGCCGGAAGACAAGGGCAAGGCGCGGCACGTGGCGCTGGTGGCGGAAACCTACGACCAGGCGCTGGCGGTGATGGTCAAGGGACAGAGCGGCATCCTCGCCTGTTCGCCGCCCGACCGGCGCCCGCGCTGGGTGGCGGGCGAGCGGCTCCTGATCTGGCCGAACGGGGCCGAGGGGCGGGTCTTCTCCGCCCATGATGCCGAAGCGCTGAGAGGTCCGCAGTTCGACCTCGCCTGGGCGGACGAGTTCGGCTGCGCCGCGATCGACCGGGGCACGAACCAGCCCAACGTCTTCCTCGATCCCAAGAGCGACGAGAGCGCGCTGCCGCATTTCTCCAGCGGACGGCGCGACGACGCGATCCAGGCGCAATACCTGCGCGCCGTCCTAGACTACTGGTCCGATCTTGAGCGCAATCCCGTTTCGGAGGTCTATGGCGGCCCCATGCTCGACATGGACCGGGCGCATGCCTGGGCCTGGGACGCGCGCCCCTGGCCGGCATTCCCGCACGACGCGGCGCGCTGGGCCGATGGCGGGAACTGGACGCGCGGCCACTGGCTGACCGGGCGGCTCGACGCGGCGCCCCTCGACCTCGTGGTGGCCGAGATCTGCGAACGCGCGGGCGTGTCCCACTACGATGTCTCGCGTCTCCACGGTCTCGTGCGCGGGCATCTCGCGGGCGAGACCGACACCGCGCGCGCGGCTCTCCAGCCCCTGATGCTCGCCCATGGCTTCGACGCGGTGGAGCGGGATGGGCGGCTGGTGTTCCGGCCGCTGCCGCTCAGGCCCGAGGCGGTGCTGACGGAGGAGGCCACGGCCATCGACGAGGGCGGGCAGGGCGGCTTCACCCGCATCCGCGCGCCCGAGGCCGAGACGGTCGGGCGCCTCCGCATCGCCTATGCCGACGGCGAGGCGAGCCATGACGCGCGGGTGGCCGAGGCGACCCATCCGGGCGACGCCTCGGACCTCGTCTCGGAGACGGCGCTGCCGCTCGCGCTGACGCCGCCCGAGGCGACCGCCATCGCGGAGCGGCGGCTGGCCGAGGCGCGGGTGGCGCGGGATGCGCTGAAGCTGAGCCTCCCGCCGTCGTCCCGTGCGCTCGGCGCGGGCAGCCTGATCGCGCTCGAGGACGGCACGACGTGGCGGATCGACCGCGTGACCGACCGGGGCGCGCGCGACGTCGAGGCGGTGCGCGTGGAACCGAGCACGGCCGAGCCCTCCGACGAGGCGGCCGATCCCGCGACGCACCAGCCCTTCGTGCCGCCGCTGCCGGTGACGCCGATCTTCCTCGACCTGCCGCTCCTGACCGGGGCGGAGGTGCCGCACGCCCCGCACCTCGCGGTCGCCGCAGCGCCCTGGCCGGGTGCGGTCGCCGTCTACCGCGCGCCGGGGCCTGACGGGTTCGAACTCGACAGTATCGTCGAGCGCGGCGCGGTCGCGGGTGTGCTCGAGACGCCGCTCTTCGCGGCGCCCGCCGGGCTCTGGGACCGGGGGGCGCCGATGCGCGTGCGGCTCGCCG
>NZ_JBQLZP010000581.1:0-4544 GCF_052168335.1 Roseicyclus sp.
CGTTATTCGTCTCTGACGCGCATGTCAGAGACGAATAACGCCACCGCATCGTGGCGCGCCCGGGTCTCGGCGAGGTCCGTCGCCGGACCGGAGAGACGGCGTTCCAGCAGGCGCGCGCCCGCCGCCGTCATGGTCCGGTCGAGGACATGGAGAAGGCTCCCCTGCCGCGCGCCCGCAAGGCTCCGCGTGAGTTCGAGGTTCCGCCGCGTCGCCACGTCGAGCTGGAGAAGCCGCGAGGCCGAATGACGCCGCGGCGGACGGAGGAGGGGCAGCGACCCCTTCTGCGTCAGCTCGAGATAGTCGACCAGCGCACCCAGGGCCGACAGTTCGGCGCGCGAAAAGCTCCCGAAGCCGTCGAGCGCGCCGACCGAGAAGATCGAGGCGAGCCGCTTTTCGGCCGATGCGGAATCGAAGCTGCCGGGGCCGAGCGGGGTGACGGCGGCCCCCGTCTCGGCCAGTGTGTCCTGCCGGGCGACGTCCATGTCGGCGTGGATCAGCACCTCGCGCGCCGAAAGACGGGCGAGCTCCGGCCCGAGGCGCACCGGCGCGCAGGGCATCACGTTCAGGTCGCCGGTGGAGATGTCGGCCCAGGCCAAGGCCCCCTCGCCCCGCACCGCGGCGAAGGCGGCGAGATAGTTGTGCGCCCGCGCGTCGAGGAGCGCGTCCTCGGTCAGCGTCCCCGGCGTGACGAGGCGCACCACCTCGCGCCGGACGACCGACTTGGCGCCGCGCTTCTTGGCTTCGGCCGGGTCCTCCATCTGCTCGCAGACGGCCACGCGGAAGCCCTTGCGGATCAGCGTCAGAAGATAGCTCTCGGCGGAATGGACCGGGACGCCGCACATCGGGATGTCCTCGTCCTGGTGCTTGCCGCGCTTGGTCAGCGCGATGTCCAGCGCCTCGGCCGCCGCGACGGCGTCCTCGAAGAACATCTCGTAGAAATCGCCCATGCGGTAGAACAGGAGAGCGTCGGCGTGCTGCGCCTTGATCTCCAGGTACTGCGCCATCATCGGCGTGACGTGCGCGTTCATCGCATCCCCCGTCCTGCGCGGGAGAAAGCTACCGAACGTGTCCGGCGGATTGAAGCGTCAATTCCGCCGGGACCACCAAATCTTGTGGATCACTTCGCGAGGTCATCCCAGAACTTGCGCACCTTGTCGAAGAAGCCGCTGGCGTCGGGGTTGTTCGACTTGGCGCAGCTTTCCTCGAACCGGCGCAGCAGTTCCTTCTGCTCGGCGTTGAGCTTCACCGGCGTCTCGACGGCGAGCTCGATGTACATGTCGCCGATCCCGCTGCCGCGGAGCGCGGGCATCCCCTTGCCGCGCAGGCGCATCTGCCGCCCCGACTGCGAGCCTTCGGGCACCTTCACGCGCGAGCGGCCGCCATCGATCGTCGGCACCTCGACCTCGCCGCCCAGCGCCGCGCGCGTCATCGGCACGGGCACCCGGCAGTAGAGGTCCATGCCGTCGCGCTGGAACAGCGGATGGTCGGCCACCTCGATGAAGATGTAGAGGTCGCCCGCCGGTCCGCCGCGCAGGCCCGCCTCGCCCTCGCCGGACAGGCGGATGCGCGTGCCGGTCTCCACCCCCGCGGGGATGTTCACGGAGAGCGCGCGGTCCTTCTGGACGCGGCCGGCGCCGGCGCAGGTCTTGCAGGGGTTCTTGACGATCTGGCCCACGCCCGAGCAGGTCGGGCAGGTGCGCTCGACCGTGAAGAAGCCCTGCTGCGCCCGAACCTTGCCCATGCCGGAGCAGGTGGGGCAGGTGACGGGCTCGGACCCACCCTCGGAGCCGGTGCCGCTGCACGCGCCGCAGGCAACGGCGGTCGGCACGGTGATCTGCTTCTGGAGGCCCGAATACGCGTCCTCGAGGCCGATGCTGAGATTGTAGCGCAGGTCGGAGCCCCGCGTCGCACGGCCGCGCCGCGCGCCGCCGCGCTGTCCGCCCATGAAGTCGCCGAAGAGATCCTCGAACACGTCCGAGAAGGCCGAGGCGAAGTCGCCCTGGCCCGGCGCGCCGCCGAAGCCGCCCGCCCGAGCCCCGCCGGCCATCCCGCCGTCGAAGGCCGCGTGGCCGAAGCGGTCATAGGCGGCCTTCTTGTCGGCATCCTTGAGCACGTCGTAGGCCTCGTTCACTTCCTTGAACTTGGCCTCGGCGTCTGGCTTGTCCGCGTTGCGGTCCGGGTGAAGCTCCTTCGCCTTCGCGCGGTAGGCCTTCTTGATCTCCTCGGCAGAGGCGCCTTTCGAGACCCCGAGAACCTCGTAGTAATCGCGCTTTGCCATGTCGTCCCTTCCTTGAACGCACGGACCGGCCGAGGCATCCCACGGCCGGTCTCATGGGGGTCACGTCACTCGGGTCAGCCGCGCTTGCGGTCGTCGTCGAGGTCCTCGAAGTCGGCGTCCACGATGTCGTCGTCCACCGGACGCGCGCCGTCATCGTCGTCACCGCTCTCGGCTTCTTCGGTCTGGGCCTTGTAGATCGCCTCGCCCAGCCGCATCGACGCCTCGGTGACGTTCTGGATGCCGCCCTTGATCTTGCCGACGTCCTCGGTCTCGATCTGCTCCTTGAGGTTCTTCACGGCCAGCTCGATCGCCTCGACGGTCGAGGGGTCGACCTTGTCGCCATGCTCCTCGATCGACTTCTCGGTCGAGTGGATGAGGCTTTCGGCCTGGTTGCGCGCCTCGACGAGCTCGCGGCGCTTCTTGTCGGCCTCCGCGTTCTCCTCGGCGTCGCGAACCATCCGGTCGATGTCCTCGTCGCTGAGGCCGCCCGACGCCTGGATCGTGATCTTCTGCTCCTTGCCGGTGCCCTTGTCGCGCGCCGAGACGGAGACGATGCCGTTTGCGTCGATGTCGAACGTCACCTCGATCTGCGGCACGCCGCGCGGGGCGGGCGGGATCTGCTCGAGGTTGAACTGGCCGAGCATCTTGTTGTCGGCCGCCATCTCGCGCTCGCCCTGGAAGACGCGGATCGTGACGGCGTTCTGGTTGTCCTCGGCCGTCGAGAAGATCTGCGACTTCTTCGTCGGGATAGTCGTGTTGCGGTCGATCAGGCGCGTGAAGACACCGCCCAGCGTCTCGATGCCGAGCGACAGCGGCGTCACGTCGAGCAGCACCACGTCCTTCACGTCGCCCTGGAGGACCCCCGCCTGGATCGCGGCACCCATGGCGACGACCTCGTCGGGATTGACGCCCTTGTGCGGCTCCTTCCCGAAGAACTTGGTCACTTCCTCGATGACGCGCGGCATCCGGGTCATGCCGCCGACGAGAACGACCTCGTCGATCTCGCCCTTCGACAGGCCCGCATCCTTCAGCGCCGCGGCGCAGGGCTTCAGCGACTTCTGGATCAGGTCGCCCACTAGGCTCTCCAGCTTGGCGCGCGTGAGCTTCATGACGAGGTGCAGCGGCTGGCCGTTCGATCCCATCGAGATGAAGGGCTGGTTGATCTCGGTCTGGCTCGCGCTCGACAGCTCGATCTTCGCCTTCTCGGCCGCTTCCTTCAGGCGCTGGAGCGCCATCTTGTCGTTCGTCAGGTCGACGCCGTTCTCTTTCTTGAACTCGTCGGCGAGGTAGTTGACGATCCGCATGTCGAAGTCCTCGCCGCCGAGGAACGTGTCCCCGTTGGTGGACTTCACCTCGAAGAGGCCGTCGTCGATCTCGAGGATCGTGATGTCGAAGGTGCCGCCGCCGAGGTCGTAGACCGCGATCGTGCGCGACTCCTTCTTGTCGAGACCGTAGGCCAGCGCGGCCGCCGTCGGCTCGTTGATGATGCGCAGCACCTCGAGGCCCGCGATCTTGCCGGCGTCCTTGGTCGCCTGGCGCTGGGCGTCATTGAAGTAGGCGGGAACGGTGATGACGGCCTGCGTCACCTCCTCGCCGAGATAGCTCTCGGCGGTTTCCTTCATCTTGCCGAGGATCTGCGCCGAGATCTGGGCGGGGCTGAACTTCTCGCCCTTCACCTCGACCCAGGCATCGCCGTTGCCGCCGTCCACGATCTTGTAGGGGACGAGCTTCTTGTCCTTTTCCACCTCGGCATCGCCGAGACGGCGGCCGATCAGGCGCTTGACGGCGAAGATGGTGTTTTCGGGGTTGGTGACGGCCTGCCGTTTGGCAGGCTGGCCGACGAGACGCTCGTCGTCGGTGTAGGCGACGATGGACGGGGTCGTCCGCGCGCCTTCGGAGTTCTCGATCACCCGCGGCTGGCTGCCATCCATGATGGCCACGCAGGAATTCGTGGTGCCCAGGTCGATACCGATCACTTTGGCCATGATCTCAGGTCCCTTTCTTCAAGCGAACAGGCGGGCTCGGGTCCGATCGCGGCCCCCTTGCCGCCCAGTATTGCCTCTCGTGATGATCGGCCGGATAGCACGTCCGACCGCTTCCGGGCGTATATAAGAAGGGCCCCATGACGCTGCAAGCGCCGTGGAGGACCGCGGTGACCGAGAGGTGGAGATGACACGGATCGACGTGAACCACGCGCTGGTGCTGCCGGGGCTGCTCGACCCCGCGGGCCAGGCGGCACTTCTGGAGGAGGTCCGGGCGGTCGTCC
>NZ_JBQLZP010000582.1:0-3727 GCF_052168335.1 Roseicyclus sp.
AGGTCGCTGCGGTGCATGCCGAAGTCGGCCAGTTCGCGGTCGCTCATGGTTTCGAGCTCGGCGAGGGTCGTGCGGTAGATCCGCCGGAGGCGGGCGCGCTCCGCCAGCGCGTCGCGGAGGCGGTGGAGGGTCGCGGCGATCCCGCCGCGGGTGAGGGCGCCGTCGAGGCTGATGTCGGCCATGATCCTGTCTCCTGGGGTCAGGTGTTCTCCCGGGGATATGTGACGGGCCGCCCGGTGCACAATCGCCGCAACTGCAATGCCGCGTTGCGGCGTGCGCAAGTCAGCCCGCGCCGGCGGGAATGTTGAACGGCCCGACGATCCGCACGTCGCTCGAGAAGACCGGGATCTCGGGCGAGGCGAGGCCGTGGCTCCGCATCACGCCGGAAAACAGGCTGCGCATGTCCGCGACGAGGTCGTGGTGCAGGACGAAGGTGATCGCCCCGTCCGCGAGCAGCCGGACATTGTCGCGGTCGAGGTCGTGGGCGACGAAGGGCACGCGCCGGTGCCCCTGGGCCGCGAGCGCCGAGAGGATCGCGTCGTTGCCGCCGCCGATGGAGTAGACGGCCGCGACGCCGCCCGCGCGGGCGAGCTCGGTCGAAACGCGCCGCGCGGTATCGGCGCCGAGGCCCGCGCCGCCCGCGACATCGACGATCCCGCAGTCGGGGCGGTGGCGGGCAAGCTCGGTGCGGAAGGCCTCGTGCCGCTCGGCCTCGCCCAGGAACGCGTCCTGGCTGCGGACGGTCAGCACGGTGCACCGCCCGGGGGGAAGCTCGCGCGCGAGGAGCCAGGCCGCCGTGCGCCCGGCATTCGCGTTGTCGAGGCCGATATAGCCGGTGCGCCGACTTCTCGGCAGATCGGTGACGAGGGTGAAGACCGGGATCCCGGCCTCGACGAGGTCATCGACGGCCACGCGGACCGGCGCCGTATCCCGCGCCTTGAGGCAGAGGCCCTGGCTCCCGCGCCTGCGGATGCGGGCCAGCGCGGCGAGAACCTCGGCCTCGGTCATGACCTCCTCGAAGTGGAAGCGGGGCCGGATCACGGCGCCCGCCACGTCGGACAGCGCCGCCTCCGCCGCGCGCCGGATCTCGCGGGTGAAGCGCCGGGGCGCCTCGGCGAGGATATCCACGAAGAGCCTGCGGCCGCGCGCGGCGAGCAGCGCCTCCTGCGCCTCGAGCTCGCGGATCGCGGCGGCGACGCGGCGCAGGGTCTGCGGGCTGACATGCGGGCGCCCGTTCAGCGCCCGGTCGACCGTCGCGGTCCCGAGGCCCGCCTGGCGGGCGATCTCCTTGATGGGGAAGCGGTGGGTCATCGGCGGAAGGCCTTCGCGGTTGATGTATTCTTGATGTATTTTTCCGGCCCCGCAAGCCGTCGGGGCGACTAGCCTGCCCGCAGGACAGACGGGAGGACCGGACCATGAAGGACACCGACGCGCGCATGCCGCGGGGCTACTACACCGCCGAGGGATGCAACCTCGCCGATTTCGCCGAGCTGACGGCGCAAGCCGTTGATCCGGCCGACATTCCCCATGCCGCGGATGCGCCCTCGAACGTGCCGGTCTACGACGCCGCCGCGCTGGCCGGGCACCTCGCGTCGCCGGGGCCGCGGTATGACCTGATGGCGGAATGGGCGCGCGTCCTGGGGCAGGGGGCGGGCGTCTTCGTCATCAGGGGAGCCTGCCCGGACCTCGATGCCATCGACGCGGCCACGCGGGTCTACGAGGACATCATCGCGCGCGAGAAGGCGACGAACGGCGGCGGCGCTGACCATTTCGCCGCCGCGGGCAGCAACGACCGGATCTGGAACTCGCTCCAGAAACTCGCGCTCGAGGCGCCCGGGGTCTTCCTCCGCTACTTCGCCGCGCCCGCCATCGACGCGGCCTGCGAGGCGTGGCTCGGGCCCAACTACCAGATGACGGCGCAGGTGAACCTCGTGCATCCCGGCGGCAAGGCGCAGCAGGCGCACCGCGACTATCACCTCGGTTTCCAGACGGCGGAGGTCAGCGCGACCTATCCCGCGCATGTCCACGACCTCTCGCCGCTGATGACGCTGCAGGGCGGGATCGCGCATTGCGACATGGACGTGGAGAGCGGGCCGACCAAGCTCCTCCCGTTCTCGCAGCTCTACCGCCCCGGTTATGCGGCGTGGCGGCGCGAGGACTTCCGCGCGCATTTCGAGGCGCATTGCGTGCAGCTTCCGCTGGCGAAGGGGGATGCGATCTTCTTCTCGCCCGCGCTTTTCCACGCCGCAGGCGAGAACCGGAGCGCGGACGTGCACCGGATGGTGAACCTCCTCCAGGTCTCCTCCCCCTTCGGCCGCGCGATGGAGAGCGTGGACCGCCTCGCCATGTGCCGGACGCTCTACGCCCCCCTCCGCGAGGCCTGGGCGGCGGGAGAGCTGACCGAGGCCGGGCTGGAGGCCGTCCTGTCCTCGGCTGCGGAGGGCTATTCGTTTCCGACGAACCTCGACCGCGATCCGCCGAAGGACGGGCTGGCGCCCCGGACGCAGAAGGCGCTGATGCGGGAGGCGGTGCGCGCGGGCCTCGATCCGGCCGAGGTTCTGGCGGAGCTCGACGCGCAGGCGGAGCGGCGGCTGCCGTGACGTCTTGCCGGGGGCGCCCCGATCTGCAAGCTGGGGCGAGCCCGGAGCAAGCCCATGCGCCTGATCGACCCGTCGCACCCGTTCTTCCGCCCCGCGTGGCGCCGCTACCTGCTGGTCGCGGCGCCCTTCGCCTGGGCGGGGGTCGAGTGGAGCATGGGCAACGAGATCTGGGCCTACCTCTTCGCGGCCATCGGCGGCTATCTGGCGTGGAACCTCGTCCTCGCCTGGCGGGACTGAGCCCTCAGCCGAGGTCCACGGGCTGCCCCGTCTCGCGCGAGCGGGTGGCGGCGTCTGCGAGGATCTGGGCTTGCAGCCCGTCCTCGATGCCCGGCTCGGGCGCGGTGCCGTTCGCCACCGCCTCCACGAAGCGGCGCATCTCGGCGAGGTAGGCGGCCTCGTAGCGCTCGAGGAAGAAGTGCTGCGCGGGGTCGCGGCGGAAGCCCTGCGCCGTCGCGATCTCCACCGTCGTCTCGAGCTGGTTCTCGGCCCTGAGCATCCCCGTCTCGCCATGCACCTCGATCCGCTGGTCGTAGCCGTAGGCCGCCCGGCGCGAGTTGGTGATCTGGCAGATCCGTCCCGAGGCGGTGGTGAGCGTCACCGCCGCGGTGTCCACGTCGCCCGCCGCGCCGATCGCCGGGTCCACCAGCGCCGCGCCCACGGCGTGCAGCCGCACGAACTCCTCCCCCATCAGGAAGCGGGCCATGTCGAAGTCGTGGATCATCATGTCCCGGAACAGGCCGCCCGAGCGTTCGATGTAGGACACCGGCGGCGGTGCCGGATCGCGCGAGGTGATGATGGCGATCTCTACCGCGCCGATCTCGCCCGCCCGGAGGCGCGCGCGCAGCGCCGCGAAGCTGGGGTCGAAGCGGCGGTTGAAGCCCGTCATGAAGGGCACGCCCGCCGCGCCGACCGCGTCGATGCAGGCGCGGATGTTGTCGACAGACATGTCGATGGGCTTCTCGCAGAAGATCGCCTTGCCGTGCCGCGCGGCGCCCCGGATCAGCTCGAAGTGGCTGTCGGTGGGCGTGCCGATCACCACGGCGTCCACGTCGTCCGAGGCGAGGACGGCCTCGGCCGTGCGCACCTCCGCCCCCGTCGCCGCGCCGAGCGCCTCCGCCGCCTCGGGC
>NZ_JBQLZP010000583.1:0-3165 GCF_052168335.1 Roseicyclus sp.
GTGCCCGCCAGCACCGAGGTCGCCGCCACCCGCCGCGCCACGCCGTACATGTTGGCGAAGAGGTAGGAGTTGATCCCCGGCGCCATCGCCGCCGTCACCACCGCCGAGCGGAGCTGCGCCTCCGACAGGTCCGCCACCGTCGTGCCCAGCGTGTAGGCGATCGCGGGATGGAGCCCGAGCGCCAGCGCGCAGACGAAGGCCACGATCCAGAGGTCGCCCTCCGGCTTGTAGCGGTAGAGGATGCCGCCGAGCCCGAAGAGCGCGGCGGGCAGCGCCGCCCGGATCATCAGGTTCAGCGCATCCTGGAGAACGCCCGGCACCGCGAGGCCCGAGAGGTTGACGACGAAGCCGAGGCCGACCCCGATCATCAGCGCGTTGCTGAACATCGCGCGCGCGACGAGCCGGGCGGTCCTTAGCCCGCCGCCGCCGCCCGACTTCACGATCTCCATCGTCGTGATGCCGAGGAGGTAGCAGAAGGCCGGGTGCACCGAGACGATGGCGAAGTTCGCCGCCAGCGCGTCGGCTCCGAACGCGCGCTCGGTGATCGGCAGTCCGAGGAGCACGCTGTTGGCGAAGAGCGGCACGAAGCCGATGGCCACGCAGTCCCGCCAGGGCCGCCCGAAGAGGAGGCGCGCGCCGAACATGCCGAGGAAGAAGTTCGCCGTCGACCCCGCGTAGAACGAGCCGAGGAGCGCGAGGTCGAATTCCGCGCCCAGGTCGAGGCTCGCCACGCCCGAGAAGAGGAGGCAGGGGATCGCGAACTTCTGGGTGAAGACCATGAGCCCGTCCACCGCGCTGTCCGCGAAGAGCCCGCGCCAGACCGCGAGGTAGCCCGCCCCGATCAGGAGGAAGACAGGCACGACGACCGTGAGGATGCCGATCATTCCGCGCCGTCAGACATCGTAGGAGATCACCATGCCGTCATGGGCGGGCACGATGTGCTCCGGCGTCTCCTCGAGCACGGTGCGGTAGTCGAGGTCGATGTGCATGTTGGTGAGCACCGCCCGGCGCGGGGCGGCGCGCGCGATCCAGTCGAGCGACTTCGCCAGATGCGCGTGCGAGGGATGCGGCGTCCGCCGGAGCGCGTCGAGAACCCAGCAGTCCAGCCCCTCGAGCACCGGCCAGGCCGCTTCGGGGATGTCCGAGACGTCCGGCAGGTAGGCGAGGTCCCCGATGCGGAAGCCGAGCGCGTCGATGTTGCCGTGCTCCACCTCGAAGGGGCGGAAGGTGATCGGGCCGCCCGCGCCCTCGATGGTCACGTCGCCCTCGATCGCGTGCAGGGTCAGGATCGGGGGATAGGCGCTGCCCGCGGGCTGCACGAAGGCATAGCCGAAGCGGTTCAGGAGGTCGTTCTGCGTCGGCCCGTCCGCCCAGACGGCCAGGCGGCGGCGGGTGTTGAAGACCACCATCCGGAGATCGTCGAGCCCGTGGACATGGTCGGCATGGGCATGGGTGAAGATCACGCCGTCGAGCCGCCCGATGCCCGCGTCGAGGAGCTGCTGGCGCAGGTCCGGCGAGGTGTCGATCAGCACCGCCGTCTCGCCCCCGGACCCGAAGCGCTGAACCAGCATCGAGCAGCGGCGGCGGTTGTTCCTGGGCTCGGCCGGATCGCAGTCGCCCCAGTGCCCGCCGAGGCGCGGCACGCCCCCCGAGGAGCCGCAGCCGAGGATCGTGAAGCGCAGCTCGCCCATGCTCAGGCCGCCTCCGCCCAGGCCTTCGCCTTGCCGAAGAGGCGGTCGAAATTGGCGGTCGTGGCGGCGGCGAACTCGGCCTCGCTGACGCCGAAGACCTCGGCGCCGACGCGCGCGGTATGGGCGGTGTAGGCGGGTTCGTTCCGCCGCCCGCGATGGGGCGGGGGCGCGAGATAGGGGCTGTCGGTCTCGACGAGGATGCGCTCGAGCGGCGCGGCGGCGAAGATCGCCCGGAGCTCGCGGCTCTTCGGGAAGGCCGCGATCCCCGACATCGAGAGGTAGAAGCCGAGGCCGAGCGCCGCCTCCGCCAGCGCGGCGCCCGAACTGAAGCAGTGCATGACGCAGGGATAGGCGCCCGCGCGATGCTCCTCCGTCAGGATGCGCGCCATGTCGTCGTCGGCGTCCCGGGCGTGGATGATGAGCGGCAGGCCGGTGCGCCGCGCGGCCTCGATGTGGATGCGCAGGCTTTCCTGCTGCACGGCCTTGCTTTCGGCGGTGTAGTGATAGTCGAGGCCGGTCTCGCCGATGCCGACGAACTTCGGGTGGCGGGCCAGCGCCTCGAGCGCCTCGACGGTCGCGAGCGGCTCCTCGGCCGCGCTCATCGGGTGGGTGCCGGCGGCCCAGAAGACGGGCGCGTGCGCCTCGGCGATGGCGCGCACCGCGTCGGCGTTCCGCAGGCGCGTGCAGATCGTCACCATCCGCCGCACGCCCGCCGCCACGGCGCGCGCCACGATCTCCGCCCGCTCGCCCTCGAAGTCGGGAAAGTCGAGATGGCAGTGGCTGTCGACGAGTTCGGGCAGCGTGTCGGGCATGGCGTCCGGATCGGGATGGCTCAGGGGCTGGATACGGCCAGCCGCGCGGCGGTCCGGTCGATGTCGAGGAACATATCGAAGATGAGGGCGGCAGGGTCAAGGTTGACCGCCCGGCCGCGCCGGGCGCGCGCGGTCAGCGAGGCGGCGAGGTCGGCCCAGTCGCGGGCGGCGCGCGGGTCGGGCGCGAGGCGGGCGAGCATGGCCTCCTCGCCGGGCACGATGGGCGCGGGCGCGGCCCCGGTGGCGCCCGCGCGCGCGATCCGCGCGAGCGCCGTGTCGAGAAGCGACAGCGTCAGTTCGAAGCGGCCCTCCGCGCCGCGCGCGCCCGCGGCCTCGGCGAGCCGCAAGGCGGCGGGCCGGTCCATGTCGGGCAGCCCGCCGAGCAGCGCCACGATCTCGGCGTAGAGGGCGGGGCCGCCCTCGGCGATGAGCTCGACCGCCGCGCCCACCGACCCGCCCGAAAGCGCGGCCACCGCCTCCGCCCCGCCGCCCGCCTGCATCCCCGCGCCCTCGAGCGCCGCCGCGAGGTCGGCGGGCCCCAGCGGCTCGAAGCGCAGCGTCCGGCAGCGCGAGCGGATCGTCGGCAGGAGCGCCGAAGGCCGGTGCGACACGAGGAAGAGGACCGCGTTCCGCGGCGGCTCCTCCAGCTCCTTCAGGAGGGC
>NZ_JBQLZP010000584.1:0-6520 GCF_052168335.1 Roseicyclus sp.
GTAGTCGCCGAGCGTGAGCGAGAAGGTGAAGATCGCCCCCGCCACGATCCCGGGCAGCGCGAGCGGCAGGATCACGTAGCGCAGCGTCTGCCCCCGGTCGGCGCCCAGATCGCCCGCGGCCTCGAGCATCGAGGGCGGGATGCGCTCGAGCGCGGCCTGGATCGGCAGGATCATGAAGGGCAGCCAGACATAGAGGAAGACGAGGAAGGTTCCCGTCCAGCTCACCGAGAGCGAGTTGCCCCCCAGCACCGGCAGCGACAGGTAGGCCGCGAGCAGCCAGTCGAGATGCAGCGTCTCGAACATCCAGTTGAGGATGCCCTCCCGCGCGAGGATCAGCTTCCAGGCGTAGACCTTGACGAGGTAGCTCGACCACAGGGGCAGCATGATCCCGAGGTAGAACAGCGCCTTCCACCGCCCGCGGGCATAGCGCGCGGCGTAGTAGGCGATCGGGAAGGCCACGAAGGCGGCGGCGATGGTGACGGAGGTGACCATCGCCAGCGTGCGCAGGATGATGTCGAGGTTGGCGGCCCGGAAGAGCTCGCCATAGGTCCTGAGCGTGAACTCGTAGTTGATGAGGCCCGAGAACTCGTCGATCGAGAAGAAGCTCTGCGCGAGCAGCGAGAAGAGCGAGCCGAGATAGACGATCCCGAGCCACAGGAGCGGCGGCAGGAGCAGCAGGAACAGAAGGAACCGCGGCCGCCGCCAGAGCGTGTCGGAGGCGCGCGCGACGGGTCCGATCGCCGCCTCAGCCATCCGCCGCCCCCGTCATGACATGGAGCGCGTCGGCGTCCCAGTCGAGCCGGACCCGCGCACCCTCCGCCGGTACATCCGCGCCCTTGGGCAGGAGGACGGACATGCGCGCGCCCTCCACCTCGACGAAGAGGCGGGTCGAGGCCCCGAGGAAGGAGGCGCCGGTGACGGTCGCCTCGAGGCCCGCGCCGGTCAATCGGATGCGCTCGGGCCGGAGCGAGGCCGGGTGCCGCTGCCCCGTCAGGCGCTCGACGAGGGACGCCGGCAGCACGTTGGAGGAACCCACGAAATCCGCCACGAAGGGCGTCGCGGGGCGGTCGTAGACCTCGACGGGCGTGCCGACCTGCTGGATGCGCCCCTCGTTGAACACGGCGACGCGGTCGGCCATCGACAGGGCCTCGCCCTGGTCGTGGGTCACGAAGACGAAGGTGATGCGGAGCTGGCGCTGGAGGCTCTTCAGCTCCTCCTGCATCTGCTCGCGGAGCTTGAGGTCGAGCGCGCCGAGCGGCTCGTCGAGGAGAAGCACCTTGGGCTTGTTCACCAGCGCGCGCGCCAGCGCCACGCGCTGCCGCTGCCCGCCCGACAGCTCGGAGGGCTTGCGGTCGGCATAGCCCGGAAGCTTCACCATCTCGAGCGCGGCCTCGGCGGCGCGGTGGCGCTCGGGCCTCGGCACCCCGGCGACGCGCAGCCCGAAGGCCACGTTGTCGCGCACGTTCAGGTGCGGGAAGAGGGCATAGTCCTGGAAGACGGTGTTGACCGGCCGGCGATAGGGCGGCGTGCCGGTCACGTCCTCGCCGAAGATGCGGACGCGGCCCGCGTTCGGCCGCTCGAAGCCCGCGACCAGCCGCAGCGAGGTCGTCTTGCCCGACCCCGACGGCCCGAGCATGGCGAAGAACTCGCCCTCGGCGATCTCGAGATGGAGGTCGTCGACGGCGCGCACGGTGCCGAACTGGCGTGTCACGCCCTCGAAGCTGATCGCCGATGCCATGGATTGCCTTTCGTCGGCACCCGCCCGCGCGGGGCGGGTGCCTGTCGCGGGGACGGGATTACCGTCCACCGATCACCCCGATGTAGTCCGAGACCCAGCGGTAGTAGGGCACGCACTCGCCGTTCTGGCTCTCGCAGTTCGTGACCGGCGTGGTCCAGAACCGGATGCGCTCGAAATCGTCCATGCCGTTGCGGGTGCAGCCCTCGGCGGTCTGCATCCCGCGCCCGTCCGTGCAGGCGGCGGGCACGCCCGGGTTGGCGCCGAACCAGACCGAGAGGTCGGACATCAGGTTCGACGAAAGCGTGTGCTCCATCCAGAGATAGGCGCAGTTCGGGTTCGGCGCGTCCACGTGCATCATCGTGGTGTCGGCCCAGCCCGTGGCGCCCTCCTCGGGGATGACGCTCGCCACCGGGGCGCCGTCGGCCTGGAGAAGGTTCACCTGGAACGGCCAGGACCCCGAGGCCGCCATCCCCTCGTTCTTGAAGTCGTCGATCTGGATGAAGGCGTCGTGCCAGTAGCGGCTGACGAGCTGGCGCTGCTGGCGCAGGAGGTCGAGGGCCGCGTTGTACTGTTCCTGGTTCAGCTCGTAGGGCGAGACGATGCCGAGCTCGGGCTGGTGATACATCAGGTACTGCGCGGCGTCCGCGATGTGGATCGGCCCGTCATAGGCCTGCACGCGGCCGACGTTCGACTGCCCGTCGGGCAGCGTCGTCTCCTCGAACACCACCGACCAGCTCGTCGGGGGCGTGTCGCCGAAAACCTCGGTCGAATACATCAGGACGTTCGGGCCCCACATGTAGGGCACGCCGTAATGCACGCCGTCCACGACGTACCACGGCGCGTTCTGGAGGCGCGGGTCGACCGTGTCCCAGCTCGGGATCAGGTCGAGGTTGATCGGCTGCACGCGCTGACCGGCGACGAGGCGGAGCGAGGCGTCGCCCGACGCGGTCACGAGGTCGAAGCCGCCCTCGTTCATCAGCGCCACCATCTCGTCCGAGGTGTTGGCCGTCTGCACGCGCACCATGCAGCCCGTCGCCTCCTCGAAGCCCGTGACCCAGTCGAACTCGGCCATGGTCTCGCCGCGCTCGATGTAGCCGGGCCAGGCAACGATGCGCAGTTCGCCCTCGGGCTCGCCGATCTCGGTCATCTGTGCCGCGAGCGGCTGGGCCGCGACGATCAAGGCCGCGGCAAGGGCCGTCGTCGATTTCAGAACGTCCTTCATGGGATCCCCCTCTGTTGATCTTGGCGCCTGGCAGGGAGCATCCGCCACGGGCACCGAGTCCGGCAAATTCAATATTCAGGAGGGTGAATTCGGAAATTCCGATATTACCGCAGGCGCGGGCTGTGGTAGCTGTGCGCGACCGAGAGGAAGGCGCGCGTCGCCTCCGTCATCCCCGCCCCCCGCCGCCAGACGAGGCCCACCTGCACCACGGGCAGCTTGCCCGAGATGTCGCGGCTCTCGATCCGGTCGCCCTCGAGCGACCAGGGCCGGTAGACGAGATCGGGCAGGAGCGCCACGCCCGCGCCGCTCGCCACGAGGGAGCGAACCGCCTCGACCGACCGCGTGCGGAACGCGATCCTGAGGTTCGCGCGGTAGGCCGAGGTCAGGCGCATCGTCTCGGCCTGCATCTCGTCCACGTCGAGCAGGATCTGCGGCTCGTCCTTCAGATCCTCGAGCGAGATGCTCTCGACGTTGCTGAGCCTGTGGCCGATCGGCAGCCAGAGGCGGAAGGGCGAGACGGCGAGGATCTCGCTGTGCAGCGCGTCGCGGTCGCGCAGGTTCGAGACGACCATGACCGCGATGTCGAGCTCGCCCCCGACGATCAGGTGCTCGAGATACTCGCCCGTGTCCTCGACCGCGTTGACCTCGATCTCGGGACAGGCGCGGCGGAAGCGGGCGAGGATGTCCGACAGCACGTAGCCCGCCGTCAGCGAGGTGACGCCGACGTTCAGCCGCGTGCCCTTCGCCACCGGCGTTCCGTCGAAGATCGTCTCGGCGTTCGAGACCTCGGCGAGGATGGCCTTGGCGTGCCGCAGGAAGACGTGGCCGTGATAGGTCGTCTCGAGCCCCCGGCGGCGGCGGTCGAAGAGCTTCACGCCGAGCCGCTGCTCGAGGTCCTTGATCGCCTCGGTGATCGCGCTCTGCGAGATGGCGAGCTCCTGCGCGGCCCGGCTGACCGAGCCGAACTCGGCCACGCCGACGAAATAGCGGACCTGCTTGAGCGTGAAGGACATGGGGCTCGGCCGGATCGGGGCGGGACGCGTCCGACCATAGACCGCGGCTCGGCGCACCGCCAGTTGGCTGTGCTCCCGGTCAGCCGGACCGGCCGAGGGCGAGGTCGATGCCGCCGATGGGCAGCCCCTCGAACCGCGCGGCCCAGGTCTCGCCCGCCGCGACGGGCAGCGCGCGGGTCAGCGTGCCGGTCGTGACGATCTCGCCCTCGGCGAGCGGCGCCGCCGACGCGATCCCCGGCAGCAGATCGGCGAGATGGCCCAGCGCGACCAGCGGCCCGCCGCCGAGCACGTTCGCGGCATGGCCCTCGTCCATCACCTCGCCGTTCCGCAGCAGCGTCGTGCGGAACCCCGACAGCCGCCCGACCCAGTCCGCCGCGTCCTCCGGCCGGACCTCGTGCATGGGTCCGTGCAGGAAGGCGCCGTGCAGTCCGAAGGCCGCGACGGTGTCGGCCGCCTCGAAGACCCATCCGGGAAAGACCGACTGCACCAGCTCGAACCCCGCGCAGATGCCCGAGACGCAGGCGATGAGCTCCTCCGGCCCCATGCCGGGCTCGGGCACGGCGGAGAGGCGGAAGGCGATCTCGGGCTCGATCCGTGGCTCGAGCAGCGACGAGGGGTCGAACGCCTCGCCCAGCGGGTGAACGGTGCTGTCGTACATGGTCCCGAAGATCGGGGCGGAGACGTTGTATTCCTCCCAGATCGTGCGGTTGGTGAACCCGATCTTGCGCCCGACGGGCCGCTCGCCCGACGCGATGCGAGCGGCCTCCACCTCGGCGCCCACGCGATAGGCCTCGGCCAGGGTGAGGCCCAGGTCGCGGCTGAACGGGGCGATCCGCTCCCGCTGGCGGAGGCAGTGGAGAAGCCGATCGGCGAGGGCCTTGGGGTCGGACATGCGCGGGACGTCGGGCAGTTGCGGGAGCGCCAGTCAAGCGATGCCGCGGCCCGCGGTCAAGGCGCTTCGCGGGGCTACCACAGGGCCGCGATGCCCGCCCCCGCCGCGATCAGCAGGACGTATCCCCCGGCCACCACGGCCCCGTCCCGCGCGGTGATCCCGATGGCGAAGACCGCGATGGGCAGCCCGAGGAGCGGCACGGCGACCGGGATCGCGCCGAGGACGACCAGCGAGCCGCCGGACAGGATGAGGAGCGCCGCGATGACGCTCAGCGATGCCTGCCCCGCCGCCAGCCATTCCATCCGCTCCACGAGGTGACGGGCGAGGAACCCGCTCACCGGTCGGACGCGGTCGGCGATGGCGCCGACCCGCGCGGCCGAGACGCCCCTGCGGCGCACGAAACGCGGCAGCCAGACGCCCTTGCGCCCCACGATCATCTGAACGCCGATGGCGGCGGCCAAAAGACCGAGCGCCCCACCGACGCCGGGGATCATGCCGATGGGCAGGATCATCAGGACCGCGACGATCATCAGGAGCGGCGCGTGCCCCTGCGCGCCGAAGGCGTCGACGAGGTCGCCCAGGGTGATCTCGTCGTCCGACCGGGCGAGCCTGCGGAGCCGGTCGATCAGGATCGGCACGGCCTCGGGCCCGGCCGTCGCGTCGGGGCCGGGCCCGTCTCTGGCGTCACGGGACGGCATGGACGGCCAACCTGCGGACCGACAGGCGGGTTCCGGGCAACGTCCCGCGAGGCGGTGGGGAACGCGCGCGACGCCCCGGCAGCCGTGCGCGCGGGCGGCGTCCGGTCCCCCCGTCCGGCGGCCGTTCAGGCCGTGAGCGCCGCGGCCGAGAGCGCCTCGTCCAGCCAGTCCCGCAGGTCGCGCGGGCGCGGGGGAAGCATCACCGCCTCCCCGCCGCAGAATGTGAGAAAGGCCGGCAGGTTCAGCGCGTTGACGCCGACGAGGACGGGCAGGCCGCGGCTCACGGCTTCGGCGATGGCTGTGCGGAACCCGCGCCCCTCGGCCTCGTGCTTGCCGAACTTGTTCACGATGAGGCAATCCGCCCGCGCGAGGCCGGCCTCCACGAGGCCCACCGCCTCCTCGAGCGCGCGCGGGTCGAGGCGGCAGCCGCGGGCGGCGGCGCCGAGATCCTGCGAGATGCGGAGGACCGGCCCCTCGGGCAACACCTTCACGTCCATGTCGCAGGGGCCGTCATCGGGCCGCGCGCTGTTGATCTGGACGGTGCCCGCGGCCCGGTGCCCCGCTGCCGCGGCCCAGTCGGCGAGCCCCTGGAGAAGGAGGTCGGTATCGCCCCGTCCCGGGGCCATCGTATAGGCGATCTGCATGGCGCGCTCCGTCTCAGCAGGCATGGAAGGGGAGGAACTCGACCAGCGCCCCGGCGGGCAGGTGGTCGGCCTCGGCGGGGATCAGGATGAGGCCGTCGACGCCGGGCAATCCGCCGACGCGGCCGGAATGGGTGGCCTCCTCGAAGACGACGACCTCGCGCCCCTGGCCGTCGAACCCGGCGATGCGCGCGGGGCGCAGCTCGCACCGGCCGGGCCTGCGGCGGATCCCGGCGGCGGTCACGACGTTGCGTCGCGCGGCCCCGGCCGAGGTCGCGCCGGACAGCGCCCCGAGGAGCGCCTTGCCGAAGAGTTG
>NZ_JBQLZP010000585.1:0-3184 GCF_052168335.1 Roseicyclus sp.
TCCTGGCGCGACGAGCTCCAGTTCTGGCCGCGCCCGCCGATCCCGCAGATTTCGGAGATCGTCACGCTCTGCGGGACGGAACTTCACGACATGCTACGCGGCCTGGTCACGCCGGAGGCGGCGCTGTCGCGCCTGCAGGCGCGCGCCGAGGACGTCTTGCGACAACCGGTTCAATAGGGAGGAAGACATGGACCCCAACCGCCTGAAGGGAAAGAACATCCTGATCACCGGCGCCGCGCGCGGCATGGGCGCCGCCAACGCCGAGGCCTTCGCCGCCCAGGGTGCGAACGTGACGCTCGGCGACCTCGACGAGGCGGCGGCACGGGAGGTTGCGGACCGCATCAACGGCGCCGGGAACGGCCGCGCGATCGCCGTCAGGATGGATGTCACCAAGCGCGAGGACAACGCGAACGCCGTCGCCGCGACGGTCGACGCCTTCGGGTCGATCAACGTCGGCCTCTTCAACGCGGGCCTGAACAAGCCCCGGTTCTTCATGGATATCGATGAGGACAACTGGGACATGATCATGACGGTCAACACCAAGGCCATGTGGCTGGGCATGCAGGAGACCGCGCGCCAGATGATCGCCCAGGGGCCGCTGGACGCGCCCTACAAGCTGATCAACGTGGGCTCCATCGCCTCGCGCAAGCCGCTCGTGGACGTGACGGTCTACTGCACCTCGAAATACGGCTGCCTCGCGCTGACCCATTGCGGTGCGGTGGCGCTGGCCGAGCACAACATCACCGTCAACGGATACGCGCCCGGCGTCGTCGTCACGCCGCTCTGGGAGCAGCTCGACAAGGACCTCGTGGACATCGGCTTCAAGCAGAAGGAGGGCCAGGCCTACGAGGACATCGTCCGCGACGCGCTCCAGATCAAGCGCGTGTCCTATCCCGACGACATCACCGGCACGGCCTCGTTCCTCGCGTCGTCCGACAGCGACTACATGACCGGCCAGATGATCCACATCGATGGCGGCTGGTGCATCCAGTAACGCCGCGATTTTCCACGCGACTACAGATGGTTGCGGGCCGAGCGCCCGCAGGAGGGAGATTTCCGATGTCACGCGCCCTGATGCCCAACCTGCTGACGCCGCAGGATCTCGAGCCGAACTGGGAGTGGCGCGAACGCCTTCCCGCCTGGGGTCACACCTCGGTCGATTTCGAGCGCCGGATCGACCACGACCGGCTGCGCCGCTACCGCCTCGCCCGGACGCGGGCCGCATTGCAGGCGTCGGACGCGGGGACGCTCCTCCTCTTCGACGTGAACAACATCCGCTATGTCTCGGCGACCAAGATCGGCGAGTGGGAGCGGGACAAGATGTGCCGCTTCTGCCTGCTGACCGGCGACGACAGCCCCTATGTCTGGGACTTCGGCTCGGCAGCGGTGCATCACCAGCGCCATTCCGACTGGCTGGAGCCAGACCACTGCCTCGCCGGCGTGGTCGGAATGCGCGGCACGATCCCGCCGGAATTCGGTTTGATGCAGAAATATGCCAAGCAGATCGCGCAGCTGATCCGGGACGCGGGCATGGCCGACATGCCGGTGGGCGTGGACTATGCCGAGACGGCCATGTTCCACGCACTCCAGGAAGAGGGGCTTCACGTCGTCGACGGCCAGCAGATCATGCTCTCGGCCCGCGAGATCAAGAACTGGGACGAGATCCAGCTCCTGACTCAGGCGGCCTCGATGGTCGATGGCGTCTACCACATGATCTACGAGGAGCTGAAACCGGGCGTGCGCGAGAACGACATCGTCGCGCTGTCGAACAAGCTCCTCTACGAGATGGGCTCGGACGACGTCGAGGCGATCAACGCCATCTCGGGCGAGCGCTGCAACCCGCATCCGCACAACTTCACCGACCGGCTGTTCCGGCCGGGGGACCAGGCCTTCTTCGACATCCTGCAGTCCTACCAGGGCTACCGGACCTGCTACTACCGGACCTTCAACATCGGCCGCGCGACGCCGGCGCAGAACGACGCCTACGTCAAGGCGCGGGAATGGATCGACGCCTCGATCGCGATGATCAAGCCGGGTGTCACCACCGACAAGGTGGCCGAGGTCTGGCCGACGGCGGAATCGCTCGGTTTCCCCTCCGAGGATGCGGCCTTCGGGCTCCAGTTCGGCCACGGGCTCGGCCTCGCGCTGCACGAGCGGCCGATCATTTCCCGCGCGGTGTCGCTGGAACATCCGATGGAGATCCGGACCGGCATGGTCTTCGCGCTCGAGACCTACTGCCCCGCCGCCGACGGCTACTCCGCTGCGCGGATCGAGGAGGAAGTCGTCGTGACCGAGACGGGGTGCGAGGTGATCAGCCTCTTCCCGGCCGAGGAGCTTCCCATCGCCAACCGGTACTGAGCCTTCGGGAGAGGGTCGACCGCCTTGCGGCGGCCGACCCGGCGGGGGGCTGTCTGCCCCCCGCACCCCCCGAGAGTTTTCTTGCCAGGATGAAGCAGAAACGCCCTCAGAGGACCCAACCCATGGCCAAGCCCAAGACCAACACCGGGGACTACCTGCGGATGTACCGCCAGATGGTCCGCATCCGCACCTTCGAGGACAACGCCAACCAGCTCTACCTCTCTGCCAAGATGCCGGGACTGACGCACATGTATTCCGGCGAGGAAGCCGTGGCCGTGGGCATCTGCGAGGCGCTGACCGACGACGACCGGATCACCTCCACCCATCGCGGCCACGGCCATTGCGTCGCCAAGGGCGCCGAGTTCCGCGAGATGTTCTGCGAGCTCCTCGGCAAGGCCGAGGGCTATTGCCGGGGCAAGGGCGGGTCGATGCACATCGCCGACCAGAGCCACGGCAACCTCGGCGCCAACGCCATCGTCGGCGGGTCGATGGGGATCGCGACCGGATCGGCCCTTCGTGCCAAACTGCTCGGCCAGGACGACGTGACCGTCTGCTTCTTCGGCGACGGCGCGACGGCGCAGGGCCTCTGGTACGAGGTCATGAACATGGCCGCGCTCTGGAAGCTGCCGGTCATCTACGCCTGCGAGAACAACGGCTATTCCGAGTACACGAAGACCGAGGAGATCGCGGCGGGCTCGATCATGGCGCGGGCCGAGGCCTTCGGGATCGAGAGCCACCAGGTCGACGGGCAGGACGTGCTGGCGGTCAACGACCTCGCGCGCAAGCTCGTGGCGCGCGCGCGGAAGGGCGAGGGCCCGTTCTTCAT
>NZ_JBQLZP010000586.1:0-1123 GCF_052168335.1 Roseicyclus sp.
ACCTCGGTCATCAGCGACGACTTCCGCCGCCGCTTCCTCAAGGGCGGCGTCTTCGAGGCGCGTGCGGTCGTCTTCGAGGGGCCCGAAGACTACCACGACCGGATCAACGACGCGGGTCTCGGCATCGACGAGGAGACGATCCTCTTCATCCGGGGCGTGGGCTGCGTCGGCTATCCCGGCTCGGCCGAGGTGGTGAACATGCAGCCCCCGGACGCGATGATCCGCGAGGGCGTGCGGCACCTGCCGACGGTGGGCGACGGGCGGCAGTCGGGCACGTCGGAAAGCCCCTCGATCCTGAACGCCTCGCCCGAGGCGGCCGTGGGCGGCGGCCTCGCGCTCCTCAGGACCGGGGACCGGGTGCGCCTCGACCTCGACGCCGCACGGCTCGACGCGCTGGTGCCCGACGCGGAATGGGCGGCGCGGCGCGGCGAATGGGTGCCGCCCGAGCTGCATCACCAGACGCCCTGGCAGGAGCTCTACCGCCGCCACGTGGGCCAGCTCGCCGATGGCGGCTGCCTCGAGCTCGCCACGGCCTACCAGCGCATCGCGAGAGACCTCCCGCGCGACAACCACTGAGGGATTGCGCCGCCTTCGGCGTCGCCCGCTGTCTGGGTTTGCGCCGGCTGCGCTGTCGCCGGGCTGGAGGATTTGCGCCGGCTGCGCCGTCGCCGGGGGGAAGCGCCGCCGAGGGGCTTGGAGCCCCTCGACGGCGCCCGGACCTCCGGTCCGGCGCGTATTTTCGGAAAGATGAAGGCGGGGCGCAGGTTTCCGCGATGCGCGGGGCGCGTCTCGGAGCGCGCGTCAGGGGCGCGACCGCACGGGCGTCGCGGCGGGTGTCTGCCCGACGCGTGGCGGCTCGTGCACGAGGCCGGGGACGTCTCCACGAGGCGTCCGCGGCGAGGTGAGCCGCGAGGTGGCGCGCGGGGTTCAGCGTCCGGCCCGGTCCCGGGGAACGCGGCCCCGATGCTGCTCCGGTCGGACGGGACGTCGTGGGCGCGCAGCGGCACTTCCGCCCCGCCACGCGCAAGCCCCACATGGCCGGCTGCGCGTCCTTGCGGCCGAAGACCGGGGCGGGGGCGGCGGCGAGGGTCGTGGGTGTCGGGCCGCCAACCGCCGCGCGAAG
>NZ_JBQLZP010000587.1:0-5990 GCF_052168335.1 Roseicyclus sp.
GCCAGGCCCGCGGCAGGTCCGCGACCACGGCGGCGAAGTGCCGGGCCCGCGCCGCCGCGCCGGGCCGCCGGGCGAGCGACAGCGCCGCCCAGAACACCGCGCGCGAGGCGTTGTGCGCCGCGAGGATCGCGAAACAGGCCAGCCCCGCCGCAAGACCGCCATGCTTGCGGTGGAGGCGCGTCGTTCCCTCCGTCATCAGGACGTCGCGGCGGTGGTTCAGCCGGCCGGCCGAGCCGTTGCCGAAATGGGTGATCGCCGGGATCGGCGCGAAGACGAGCTCCCACCCCGCGCGCCGGAAGCGGTGGCACCAGTCGGTCTCCTCTCCGTAGAAGAAGAACGCCTCGTCGAGGAGGCCCACCTCCGCCATCGCGGCGCGGCGCACGAACATCGCCGCCCCCGAGATCACGTCGACCCGCCGCTCGGAGGCGCGGTCCCAGCCGGTCATGCGATAGGCGTCGAGCGCGGCGATCCGGGTCAGGCCGAGCGTCTGCATCGCGAGGTGCCGCAGCGAGGGGAACGCGCTGCACGACGGCTGTACACTGCCGTCCGCGTTCAGCACGCGGGGCCCGAGGACACCGACGGCCGGATGCGCGTCGAGCCAGGCGACCGCCTCGGGCAGGACGTCGCCGTGGACCAGCGTGTCGGTGTTGAGGAGAAGGACGTGACGCCCCGTCGCCACCCGCAACGCGACGTTGTTCCCGCCCGCGAAGCCGAGGTTGCGGTCGTTCGCAATCAGCCGGACGCAGGGGAACTCCGCCCGCACCATCTCGACCGACCCGTCGGAGGAGGCATTGTCGGAGACGAGGATCTCGGCTTCGAGCGGCCCGAGACCGGACAGGACCGAGCGCAGGCAATCGCGCAGCATCTCGCGCGTGTTCCAGTTCACGATGACGATGGAGAGGTCCATGGGGGCTTCCTTCCGGGGGGTCAGAACAGGCGGGCCGGGCGCAGGGCGCGGGCGGACGGTGCGGGCCTCGGCGCGCCGCGGGCCCGGCCCGGCTGCGCGTCGAGGAGCCAGGCCCCGGCCCCGATGAGAAACAGGAACAGCACGAAGAGCGCGTTCCACAGGTGAACCGTCGCCGCCGCGACGGTGATGCCGAAGAGCGTGAAGGCCCAGGCATGCCGGGCGCGGCGCCACTCGGGCGGCAGACCGCGGCGCTGCCCCACCGCCCAGACGAGGCCGAGCAGCAGCCCGAGCAGCAGGAGGAACGCCGGAATTCCGTAGCGCACGGCGACGACCAGCCAGAAATTGTCCATGCTGTCCGACATCCAGGACGGCCGCTCCCAGTCGCCGAGGCCGATGCCGAAGACCGGGTGCCGCGCGACCTCGGCCGTGCCGTATTCGAAGATCAGGATGCGGTTGTAGGCGGATTGCCGGGAGAACGTGAAATAGTTGACGAAGACGTGGAAGGGCGTCCGCGTCGAGAAGAGGTCGATCGCCAGATAGATCAGCCCGAAGAGCGTGAAGAGCGCGGCCCAGCGCCCCTTCACGCGGCCCAGAACCCGCTCCCACGCGGCGACGAAGCCCTGCATGATGAGGACGACGTAGGGCCCGCCCGAGGCCGACATGAAGGTGGCGAGCCCCACGCCCGCGACCCGCGCCATGCCCCGGAGGTTCATCAGCCGCCGCTCGGCCACGACGAAATAGGCGAGCGAGAAGGCCGAGGCCGAGAAGACGCCGTAGAGGATCGGGTGGTCGAAGGGGCCGAAGGTGCGCTCGAGCCCCATGCGCGGCTCGATGAAGGGCGCCATCGGCCCGCCGAGCGCCCCCGAGATCCCGTCGTGCAGGATGTGGATGCCGGTCAGCGCCTCGGGCACGGTGAAGAGGAGCGTCGCCACAACGAGGCCCACATAGGCGCGCGCGACGGCGGCGAAGTCCTCGTAGGACCGGACGTAGATGCGCGCGAGCAGGTAGGCGCCCGCGAACTCGACCACGTAGATGCCGCCCGACTCGATGCCCTGCGCGAGCCCGCCCCACTTGATCAGCGCCAGCATCGCCCAGCCGCAATGCGCGAAAACAAGGAGGTCGAAGACGTGCATCCGCCCCTTCCGCCCCGAGACGAGCTGCACCAGCATCGGCACGAACATCACGATCAGCACGACCCGGTAGGCCGAGAGGCGCAGCCCCCCGAGGTTCACCGAGGCCGCCGTCGGCAGCATCATCGCGAGGAAGAAGATCGCGATGACGACCGGGACGCCGAAGACCCGGCGCGTGCTGGAGGCGGCGGCGACCGGCATGGCTCAGGCATGCGCCTTTCGGTGACGCAGCGCCGGACGCTCGACGAGATGCCAGCTCGCCACCGCGAAGGGCAGCGTGGCGGCGAGGCTCGTCGCGGCGAGGGCGACGGGGCCGATGCCGGGCGAGAGAAACACCACCGTTTGCGCGACCGGCCAGCCGTAGATGTAGACGCCGTAGGAGATGTCCGCGCCGGGCGGGAATTGCGGCGCACGCAGCGCCAGGGCGAGGCAGGCATAGCCCAGCACCGCCACGGCGAGCGGCCAGGGCAGGAGCACGACGAGCGGCAAGGCGAGCAGTGCCGCGACGGGCCGGAGCGCGATCCGGTGGCGGAAGGCATGGGCCGCCATGCCGAGCGCGAAGGCCAGGAAGAGCGGCGCGAAGGTCTGGGCGCGGGCGGGAAGATGCCCGGCAAAGGCCCAGCCGATGCAGGCGACCACGACCAAGCCCAGCACCGCGACGGGACGGCGCGCGCCACCCGCCGCCACGAAGACGAAGCAGACCGCGTAGGCGGCGACCTCGTGGAACAGGCTCCAGAGCGGGCCGTTCACCACGCCCGGATAGGGGTTCGCCCCGAAGGCGCCGGGCAGGCGGTGCTCGATCGACACCAGCGTCAGCGCGCGCAGGAACCAGGCCGCCGCCTCGCGGGGTCCGGCCTCGGCCCCGCTCGCCAGCGCCAGCGCCAGCGTCACGAGGAGCGCCGCGCCGAGGCCGGGCACGATCCGCCGGGCGCGCGCCGTCCAGAAGGCCCGCGCGCGCCGCCGCTCGGCGCTCGCCGTCACCAGAAGGCCCGACAGGAAGAAGAAGAGCGCCACCGCCCAGCCGCCCAGCGAATGCCCGGCGAGGGCCGCCAGCGGCTCGGCCGTGCCGGGGCCGAGCGCGAGTGGCCAGGCGTGGCTCACGACCACCGCCGCCGCGAGGGCCAGGCGCAGCGTGTCGAGGTTGCCCGTCCGGCCGGAGGAGAGCGCCTCGCCCAGCGTCACCGGCTTGACTCCGCGATCCGGACGCGCCGCCAGAGACGCTCGCGCAGCACGCGCTTCCAGGTGCCCGCGACGGACTGCGCCTTCTGGCGGAGCGGCAGCCCGAGCCAGAGGCGCATGAGCCCCTGCCCCCGGTCGCGCGGCGCGGGCAGGCCCAGCATCCGCATCGCCGCGCGGCGGCCCCAGACGGCGCCATGCGTCGCCTTCAGGTTCGGCTGCGCGCGCGCGATCACGTCGCGCGGGCGGCGCTCGGCCACCAGCACGCCCGCGCGGATCGCAGCTTCGACGAAGGCCTCGCCGCGCGGCGTGCGCGCCACGATCAGCGAGCGCCCGGCATCGGTGTCGCCCTCGGGCGGGGCGTGCCACGGGTCGCCCACGGCGATGTCCGCGAAGGCCCCGGCATGGTCGGCGCAGACGCGGCAGCGCCAGCGCCGCTCGGACTGGAGGATCGTGCCCCAGCCCTCGGCGTAGGAGATGCCCGCGCTGACCTGCCGCGCGCCGGAGGCGTCGATCCACTCCGCCTGCATCAGCCCCGGCCAGCCCTGCCCGCGATAGCGCAGGTCCACGAGGCGGCCGTCCTTCGGCACGCCCAGCCGGTCGAGGAGCCGCCCGGTCGCCACGAGGTTCGGCGCCCCGGCGCAGAAGATCGCGATGGTGAGCGGCACCTTCGCGCCGAGCGACGGGTCCGCCTCCATCGCCTTGCGGGCAGAGGCGACGTCGCAGGGCTTGCCGATGAAGGCCACCTTCTCCGCGCCGCGGGCGATGGTCCCGAGGCTCTCGGCCGGGCTCGCCTGCGCATAGCGCGAGCCCGCGCCGCGCAGGAGACCGGCGCGGTCCACGCTGATCACGGCGGCGTTCAGGCGCGGATCGTCCGCGCGCGCCGCGATGTGGGCGACTCCATCTGCCGCGCCGCTCGACAGCGCGAAGGCGGCGAGCGCCGTCACGGCGCCGCCGGAGGAGCCTCGGTGCCGGATCTCGTCGTCGGCGGCCCAGCCCTCCCAGGCGGCGAGGACGGGGCCCCAGTCGCGGTCGACCGCGTCGGCCCGCGCGAGATCCTCCCAGGAGGTCGAACCGCCCGCGCACCAGGCCGTCGCCTCCTGCGCGGCGCGGCGACCCTCGGGGCCGGGCTTGGCCACGGGTCGGCGCCCGTTCACGGGGTCGTCCACCATGCGGATCAGGTCGGGGAAGGCCCCGGCGCAGGCGCCGCATCCGGTGCAGAGGTTGCGGGCGACCATGTCGGTGATCGAGGCGGCGGTCATGCGAGGGACTCCCTGTTCGAGATCCGGCCGAGCGCGGGCGCCGAGAGCCACCAGGCCCGGAGCGTCGCGCCCGCCTCGCCCGCCGCGGCGGCGGCGGCGATGGCGACGAGCGGCAGGCCCAGCACGGCGAAGGCCGCGGCGGGCAGGAGCGCGAGCGCCCGGACGAGGTTCGCCCGCGCGGGATCGCCCGTGCGCCCCGCGGCGACGGCGAGCTGCGAGAACGGCGTGCGCAGAACCCGGAACCCGGCCGCGAGGCCGACGGCGAAGGCGAGGCCCGCGTCGGGCCGCAGCTCCGCCCCGTAGACGACCGCGATGGCCCCTGGCGCGCAGAGCGCGAAGCCCGCCACGAGGCAGGCGGCGAGACCCGCATGCGCGGCGAGGACGGGACGCCAGACGGAGGCGAGCCGCCCCTGCCCCAGCGCGACCCGGAGCTGCGGCAGAACGATGGAGGCCGCCGCCCGCCCGACGATCTGCGCCGGCAGGAGCGCCAGTTGCAGCACGAAGCCATAGAGCGCCAGCGTCGCCCAGTCGTAGGCGCCCGCCACGATCAGCCGGTCGGCGTAGAAGGTGACGAAGAGGAGGAGCGCGTTCAGCAGGAGCGGCGCGCCGAAGCGCCAGACCCGGAGGAGCGCGGGCGGCGAAAGGCGCAGCCGGTAGCGCCGCGCCGCCACGAGATGCGACAGCGCGGCGTAGGCCAGCGCATGGGCGACCAGCACGCAGAGCATCGCCCGGTGATCGCCGAAGAGCGCGACGGCGGGCAGGATGCAGGCCGCCATGGCCAGCGTCGCGCCGCCCTCGACCAGCGCCATGGGGACGTGGCGCAGCGACCGCTCGGCGCGGCGGAAGTCGAGATGCGCGACGCCGCGCAGGAGCGGGACCGCCGCGAGAAGCGCATAGGACAGCGTCGAGGGGCCGTCCGCGAAGAGGCGCGCGAGCACCGGCGCGAGCACGAGGAGCAGGACCGCCCCCGCGATGCCGCGCAGCAGGAGCGTGGCGTGGAGGTCGGCCTGGAGCCGGGCCGAGTTCCCGTCCCGCGCCTGGAGCATCAGGCGGTCCGCGCCGAGGTCGCTCGCCATCTCCACCAGGCGGACCGTCAGGGCCAGCATCATGGCGCGGCCGAGCTCGTCGGGGCCGATCGCCCAGGCGAAGGCGACCGAGCGGCCGAGCGCCGCCGCCTCGGCGAGGACCGGCACGCCCCAGGCGAGCGGGCGGCCTTTCGCGCGGGAGCGGGTCACGAGCGTCAGAGCCCCGCCTGCCGGGCGATGGCGTCCATCTCGCGCGCGGCGCGGGCGCGCAGGCCGTCGACGCGTCGCGCGAGGTCGCCCCGGCGCGCGTGCCGTCCGGCGAAGGAGGCCAGCGCCCGCTCGGCGACGCCCTGCGCGTCGAGGCGCCGGAGATCGGCCACGTCGTCGCCGATGCCGCACTCCGCGAAGACGCCGTAGGCCTTGTCGGAATAGCCGAGGCCCAGCGTGGGCACGCCCGAGGAGAAGGCGCGGATGCACGCCACCATCGGCG
>NZ_JBQLZP010000588.1:0-9644 GCF_052168335.1 Roseicyclus sp.
GGTCGATCCCGAAGGCCGCCGCCACCTCCACCAGTTCGCCCTGTGGCGCGGGACCGAAGATGAAATCCGCCGGAAGCACGAGGTTCCCGTCGCTCAGCGTGACGAGCTCGGCCTCGCCCAGTGCGAGCCGCTCGGCCGCGAAGGCGGTTCTCGGCAGGAGCGCGGCCGACGCCGTCATGGCGAGGCAGGTGCGTCGGGTGATGATCGGCATTGGTTCGTCCTCCCTGTCGGCCGCGCGCGGCGGCCCCGTCATATTCACATTTCACGATATGACGCGCGGCAAAGGATTGGAACAGCCCTCAGCGCCCGCGGACCGTCACGGCGAATTGCCTCTGTGCGCCCTCGGGCGGCGGGGGGAAGGGCGCCGCGCCCTGGACGTGCGAGACGGCGAGACGGTCGAAGGCGGCATCGCCCGAGGAGCGGACGACCCCGATGGCCGACAAGCCTCCGCCGGGGGCGATGGTGAAGCCGATCACCGCCTCGCCCCGGACGCCGCCGGGGGGGCGGGGCAGGCGGCCGAGGTGGCGGTTCACCCGCTCGGGGTAGCGCGCGGCTTCGCGCCCGCCATCGCCCGGCTCGGCTGCGGGTGGCGCCGGGCGCGGGGCCGCGGCGGCCTGAGCGGGGACCGGTGCGGGGGTCTGTGCGGGGGCCGGGGACGTCGATCCCGGTGCTCCTGCGGCGGGACGGGATGGGGCCTCGGCCGTCGCGGTCCGGGCCATGTCCGGCATCGCGATACGCGGGCGCTGCGGCGGACGCGGGCTGAGGACCGGAGCGGCGTCCGACCCCGTGGCGTCCGATCCGCGCACCTGCTCGGTGGTGGCGACAGGCGGCGTCGCAGTGGCCACCGCCGCCGTCGAAACATCGGCCTGCACGGCGGAGACGCCCCTCACGGCGGAACCCGGGTCCGCGGCGGCGACCGGACGCGCGGCAGGGGTCGCGGCATTGGCGGACGTGGCGGCAACCGCGCGCGTGGCCGAGGTCGCGCTTGCCGCGGTCACGGGCGGCGGAGCCGAAGCCGCCACCCTCTCGACCGGTGGCGCCGCCGCGGCGCTCGCCTCCGGCGCAGTGGCGGCGGGAATGCGCGCGGCATGGGCCTCGAAGCTCTGCCCCGCGACCGCGATCCGGGCGGGGCCCTCCGGCGCGCCGCCCTCCGACAGGCCGGGGGCGAGGCCCGCGATCAGCGCCCCGTGGACCGCCAGCGACGCCGCCACCGCGCCGAGCCATGCCCCGCGCACGCTCATCGCAAGGCCCTTTCCGTGACGATGCGCACCTCGGTCGCGCCCGCTTCCCTCAGGCGGGCGACGATTCCGACGAGACGGGCGGCGGGAAGGTCGCGGTCCGGCACGATGCGGAGGGCTTCTCCCGGATGCGTCGCAAGGCGCTCCTGCACGTAGTCCTCCGGCGTGCCTTCGGTGCCCCCGAAAACGAGCGTGCCATCCGCAAGGATCACCGCGGCATCGGGCGGCGGGGCGGCGTCGAGCGCTTCGGCCTCGATCAGCGTGAGATCGCCGGGCAGCGGTCGGGCGACGGTCCCGGCCACGAGCAGGAAGATGAGCAGCAGGAACACGACGTTCATCAGCGCGATGAGCGGCTCGGCCCGCCGCCGTCCCTTCGGCTGGGAGAGGCGCCTGTCAAGGGGGACAGCCCGCATCATTCCAGCACCGTGACCGAGAGCCAGCCCAATGGCCGCAGCAGCGCGAGGAGGTCGACGAGCCGCTGCGACGAGACCCCGGGACCGAGGGTCACGAAAACGGGCACCGCGCCGCCGTCGTCGGGTCGGAACGGGGCGAGTGCCTCGGGAAGACCCTCCACCGGGTGCGGCGTGCCGTTCACCGTCGCGGCCTCCGCCCCCAGCCGCAGGACGACCGGCGGCGCCCCCTCCATCGCCGTCGCGGCGGAGGCGCCCGGCGCGAGGACGAGTTCGCCGTAGCGGGTGAAGGTCGAGCTCAGAAGGAAGAACAGGAGCAGGATGAAGATGACGTCGATCAGCGACGTCAGCGCGAGCGACCGCCGCCGCAAGCTGCCCCGGTCACGACGCATCGGCGAGGTCCATCGGGCGGGCGCTCCCCTCCGGGCGCTCGAAGAAGGCCTCGATGGCGAGGTCCGCCATCAGCCTGTCGGCGGCCGACCTGCTCTCGAGCCAGGTCAGCGCGAGCGATGTCGGCATGGCGATGGCGAGGCCGCCCGCCGTGGTCAGGAGCGCGACCCAGATGCCGCCCGCGAGCGCCGAGGGATCGACGGACTGGCCCGCCTCCTGCAACGCCTGGAAAGCGTCGATCATGCCGAGCACGGTGCCGAAGAGGCCGAGAAGCGGCGCGATCTGCGCGATGCTGTCGAGCAGCCGGAAACCGCCCTCGACCCGCGCCAGCGCCGCCTCCCCCTCGGCCAGCAGCCGCGCGCGTCCGCCCTCGCCGGCGCGCAGGGCCTTCAGGAACAACGGTGCGAGGTGGTTCGGGCTTTTTCCGAGGGACGCGGCGGCGGCGGCGGCGTTCCCCGCATCGAAGGCCCTGATGGCGGCCTCGATCTCGCCGTGGCGCCCGACGCCGGAGCCGCGGAACTGGATGATCTTGTAGATGAATACGCTGAGCGCGAGGATCGACAGCAGCAGCAGCAGCGCCACCACCGGACCGCCGAGGTCGAGAAGCGAGAGGAGGCGGTCCTGCATGGCCTAGCCCAGAAGCTCCACGTCGACGCGGCTGGTCAGGCCGAGGGCCTCGCCGCAGGAGGCGGGGCCGACGCAGTCCGAGACGCCGTTGACGAGGACGCGGCCGAGCGCCTCGCAGGACAGCCCCGCCACGTCGAACTGCCGCACGCGCGGAACGCCATCGGGGAGTGCGCCGAATTCGAAGAGGGTCAGCCGCTCGACCACCCCCTCCCTGTCGATGAGCACCGTCTCGAGCGTCAGCGCCTCGACATCCGCCCCCAGGCCGTTCTCGGCGAGAAAGGTCAGACGGCAGGCGCCCTCGATCTGGTCGATCCGGTTGAGCTCGAGCGACAGGCCGTCCGGCGCGGACTGCGCCTGCGCCGCCGCGGTCCAAAGCGCGGCGAGAAGTGTGCAGAGACTGGCGGTCAGGCGCATCGTGTTCCCTCCGGCGTCGGCCCTCGAGCGGTCCCTTGCTCCACGAACCGGCGCAACTATGCAACCCGTGCGGGCGAGGGGGCGGCGGAATGCGGCATGCGCCGGGCGATCCGCGCCCACTTGACTTCGGTTCTGGATCGATCCAGAAGAATTGGAACGATCCAGAACGTGAGGGAGGCACCATGCGCTGGGGACTGATCGGGGCGAGCAACATCGCGGCCGCGCACATGATGGCCGCGATCCGCGCCAACGGGGGCGAGATCGTCTCGGTCCTCAGCGCTTCGCCCGAGCGTGCCCGCACCTATGCCGACGAGCACGGCATCCCGGAGGGCCATTCCGACCTCGACGCGCTTCTCGCGGGCGACATCGACGCCGTTTACATCTCCACGACCAACGAGAAGCACTTCGCGCAGGCCATGGCAGCCATCGCGGCGGGCAAGCACGTGCTCTGCGAGAAGCCGCTCGCCATGAACGTGGCCGACGCCGTCACGATGGTGCGTGCGGCGGCCGATGCGGGGCTCGCCTTCGGGACGAATCACCATCTCCGGAACGCGGGCAGCCACATCGCGATCCGAGACCTGATCGCCTCGGGCCGGATCGGCGACGTGCTGTCCGCGCGCGTGATGCATGCCGTCTACCTGCCGCCGCACCTCCAGGGCTGGCGCATCGACAACCCCGCGGCGGGCGGCGGCGTGATCCCCGACATCGTTGTCCACGATGCCGACACCGTGCGCTTCCACCTCGGCGAGGACCCGGCCGAGGTCGTCGCGATGCAGACGACCTCCGGCATGGGGCAGGGCGTCGAGGACGGCGTCATGTCGGTCTGGCAGATGCCGTCCGGCGCGACCGTGATGGCGCACGAGGCCTTCACACACCGCTTCGCGGGAACGGGGCTCGAGATCCACGGCACGAAGGGCTCGATCCGCGCGCGTGGCGTGATGACCCAGCGACCCGTGGGCGAGGTGATCCTCACGACCGAGGCGGGAGAGGAGGCGATCGGCTTCTCCGACCACAACCTCTACATCCGCTCCATCGGCCTGTTCGTCGAGGCCTGTGCGGGCAAGGGGCGTCCCGCCGCGGATGGCGTCGACGGGGTCAAGTCCCTCGCCGTCGCCGCTGCGGTGGCCGAGGCCGCCCGGACCGGCCAGCGCACCGCAGTCGACTACGGAGGGATCTGAGCCATGGGCAAGCACGTGAGCCTGTCCGAGGCCGCTGCCCGCATCGCGGACGGGGCGGTCATCACCGTCTCCTCCTCCTCCGCGCTCGGCTGCCCCGACGCGATGCTCGCCGCCATCGGCGCGCGCTTCGACGCGGAAGGGCATCCCCGGAACCTCACGACGCTCCACCCCATCGCGGCGGGCGACATGTACGGCGTGAAGGGCGTGGACCATATCGCGAAGGACGGGCTTCTCTCCGTCATCATCGCGGGCTCCTACCCCTCAGGCCCCTCGTCGCTGCCGATGCCCGAGATCTGGCGCATGGTGACGGAGGACCGCGTCGCCGCCTACAACGTGCCTTCCGGCATCATGTTCGACATGCACCGGGACGTCGCCGCGCGGCGGCCCGGCGTGCTGACGAAGGTGGGGCTCGAGACCTTCGTGGACCCGATCCGCGAGGGCTGTGCGATGAACGCGCGCGCCGCCGCCCGGCCCATCGTCTCGCGCGTGGAGTTCGGCGGGGACACCTGGCTCCACTTCCCCAACATCGTGCCGGATGTCGCGATCATCCGCGCGACCACGGCGGACGAGACGGGGAACCTGACCTACGAGCACGAGGGCGCCTATCTGGGTGCGCTCGACCAGGCCATCGCCGTGCGCAACCACGGCGGCCTCGTCATCGCGCAGGTCAAGCGCATGACGGCAGCGGGCTCGCTCAGGCCGCATGACGTGCATGTGCCGGGCCATCTGGTCGATCTGATCGTGGTCGCGCCGGACCAGAAGCAGACGACCGGGACGGATTACGACCCCGCCATCTCGGGCGAGATCATGCGGCCCTGGGACAGCTTCACGCTGGCCGAGCACGGCGTGGAGAAGGTCATCGCTCGCCGCGCTGCGATGGAGCTCGGGCGCGGCATGACCGCGAACCTCGGCTTCGGCATCTCGGCCATGGTGCCGCGCATTCTTCTGGAAGAAGGCCATGCCCGCGCCGTCACCTGGGCCATCGAGCAGGGCGCGGTGGGGGGCATGCCGCTGACCGGCTTCGCCTTCGGCTGCGCCTCCAACGCGGATGCCTTCGTGCCCTCGCCGAACCAGTTCACCTACTTTCAGGGCGGCGGGTTCGACGTGACCTTCCTCTCCTTCCTCGAGGTGGACGTGGAGGGGAACGTCAACGTCTCCAAGCTCGGCAAGAAGCCCTACCTGACGGCTGGCTGCGGCGGCTTCGTGGACATCACCGCGCACGCCAGGAAGATCGTCTTCTCGGGCTTCTTCGAGGCGGGCGCCGAGATCGACCTGACGGACGACGCGCTCCGGATCGCGAAGCCCGGCAAGTTCACCAAGATGGTCCCGGCGGCGGAGCACGTGACCTTCGCCGGGCAGCGCGCGCTGCGCACCGGGCAGGACGTGCTCTACGTGACCGAGCGCTGCGTCATGCGGCTGACCGAGGACGGCTTGGTCGCCACCGAGATCATGCCGGGCATCGAGCCCGAGCGCGACATCGTGGCGGCGAGCGAGGGGCGCGTCTCGGTCTCGGAGAACGCCACTCTCATGCCGGCGACGCTCCTGCGCGACGCACCGATGGGGCTGACGCCATGAGCCGTGTCGATCTGCACATCGAGGGACCGTTCGCGCGGCTCCACCTGAACAATCCGTCCAAGCTCAACGCCTTCACGCCCGAGATGCTGCGCGAGCTCGAGGCGCACTGCGACACCATCGAGAACGACCTCGCGATCCGCGGCGTGATCCTCTCGGCCGAGGGCGAACGCGCGTTCTGCGCCGGGGCCGACATCATCGGCTGGGGCGCGCTGTCGCCGACCGATTTCGCGCGCCACTGGGTGCGGCTCGGGCACCGCGTCTTCGACCGGCTGGCGCGTCTGTCGAAGCCGACGATCGCCGCGATCCAGGGCCACGCCTTCGGCGGCGGGCTCGAGCTCGCTACCGCCTGCGACATCCGCGTGATGGCGCCCAGGGCGACGCTCGCGCTGCCGGAGGCGCAGGTGGGCATCGTGCCGGGCTGGTCGGGGACGCAGCGCCTCGCGCGGCTGCTGCCGGAGGCCGTGCTGAAGGAAATGGCGCTCTTCGGGCGGAGGCTTGGCGCCGAGCGCGCCCATGCGCTGGGTTTCGTGGCCGAGGTGGCGGAGGACCCGCTGGCCGTGGCCCGCGACATGGCCGAGGGCCTCCTGAAGGCCGCGCCCCGTGCGCACGAGGTGGCGAAGTACCAGATCCACGCCGCGTTGGGCGAGGATCGCGCCGCCATGATCGAGGCGCTGGGCGGCGGCATGATCGCCGCCACCGAGGACAAGGCCGAGGGCGTCGCCGCCTTCTCGGAAAAACGCAAGCCCGAGTTCGGGGGACGCTGATGACCGGACTGACCCTCATCCCTTCGAGCGGCGCGGCGCTGCCGGCCGAGCCTTTCCGCGCGCGCCACCTGATCGGCGGCGCCTGGCGCGACAGCGTGGACGGCGCGGTCTCCGAGCGGCGTTCCCCCGCCCACGGCGTTCCGGTCAGCATCGCCGCGAAGGGCGGCCAGCCCGACGTGGAGGCCGCCATCGCCGCAGCACGGGCAACCTTCGACGCGGGGACATGGTCGCGTGCGTCGGGCAAGGATCGCGCGGCGCTCCTCCTCGGGGTCGCCGACCTCATCGAGCGCGAGATCGACCGCGTCGCGTTGATCGAGACGCTGGAATCGGGCAAGCCGATCACGCAGGCGAAGGGCGAGATCGCGGGTGCGGCCGACCTCTGGCGCTATGCCGCCGCGCTCGCGCGCACGATGCACGGCGACAGCCACAACACGCTCGGCCCCGACATGCTGGGCCTCGTCCTGAAGGAACCCATCGGCGTCGCGGGCATCATCTGCCCCTGGAACTTCCCCTTCCTGATCGTCAGCCAGAAACTGCCCTTCGCGCTCGCCGCCGGCTGCACTGCGGTGGTGAAGCCGTCCGAACTCACGCCGTCTTCGACGGTGATCCTCGGAGAACTTCTACAAGAAGCGGGGCTGCCCGCCGGTGTCGTCAACATCGTTCTCGGCTACGGCGATCCGGTGGGCGCCGCGCTGTCCACGCACACGGACGTCGACATGGTGTCCTTCACCGGCTCCACCGCCGTGGGCAAGCGTATCGTGGCCGCGGCGAGCGGGACGCTGAAGAAGGTCAGCCTCGAGCTCGGCGGAAAGAACCCGCAGGTGGTCTTTCCCGACGCGGACCTCGACGAGGCCGCCGACGCGATCACCTTCGGCGTCCATTTCAACGCCGGGGAATGCTGCAACTCCGGCAGCCGCGTGATCGTCCACGATGACGTGGCCGAGGCGCTGGTCGCCAGGGTCGTGGCGTTGTCGCAGAAGGTGCCGTTCGGCGACCCGCTCGACCCGCGCACGCAGGTCGGCGCGATCATCTCGCCCGAGCACCTCGCCAAGATCGACGGCTACGTCAGGGACGCGCAGGCGGCGGGCGCGGGCGTGGCCCTCGGCGGTGCCGCGCTGTCGCCCGGGGGACTGTCGGGCCAGTTCTACCAGCCCACCATCGTCACAGACGTCACCCCCGCCATGCCCATCGCGACCGAGGAGGTCTTCGGCCCCGTGCTCTCGGTCCTCACCTTCCGCGACACCGACGAGGCCATCGCGCTGGCGAATTCGGCCAGCTACGGCCTCTCGGCCGGGGTCTGGAGCCGGGATGTCTCGACCTGCCTCGACTTCGCGCGGAGGGTCCAGGCGGGCACCGTCTGGACGAACACCTGGATGGACGGTTTTTCCGAGCTGCCCTTCGGCGGGGTCAAGCAATCGGGGCAGGGGCGCGAACTCGGGCGCTACGGGCTCGAGGAATACCTCGAGGTCAAGACGGTGCAGATGCGCATCGGCGCCACACGCGCACGTTGGGTGGCATGATGTCAGGCGCCCGTCACCTCGCCGGGCTTGAAGAGCACGTTCAGCCGATCCGGCGGCTCGCCCGCGATCCGGCGGAGCAGCATCTCGGCCATGGCGCGGCCGGTCGCGCGGAGGTCCTCGAAGACCGTGTCGATCCGCGGGCGGATGTTGTCGAAGATCGGAGAAGCGCGCTTGGCCACGATATCGGCGTCTATACCCGGCACCAGCCCCGCATCCGTCAGCGCCGCCATGGTGACCAGCGCCGTGACCTCGCCGACGCAGACGAAGCCGTCCGGCGCGTCCCGACCGCGCAGAAGATCGGCGAGTGCCGCCGCGATGTGGCTCCGGTCCGAATCGAGGTTTATCCCGGGAACCGTCTCGTGGCCGACGCAGGCCTCGCGCGCGGCGGAAACGAAGCCGTAGCGCAGGTGCTGGGCGAAGGTGAAGCGCTCGTCGGGCAGGATCATGCTGAGGCGCCGCCGCCCCTTGCCGACCAGCCGGGCCACGGCCTGCCGCGCGAAGGCCTCGTTGTCGAAATCGACGAAGGGGTGGGGCGTCGTGAACTCCGTCCGGCCGTGGCTGACGAAGGGGAAATCCGCCTCGAGCAGCATCCGCACGCGGGGGTCGAAGCATTCCGTCCGCGTGAACAGGAGCCCGTCGGCGAGGTTGTTGCGCAGGATCGTGCGCACCGGCGCGAGGCGGTCCTCGCCGGGGTCGTCCGGCACCACCGTGACCGAATAGCCTGTGCCGCGAAGCGTCTCGGTGATGCCTGCGAGGAACTCGTGGGTGAAGCCGAGAAACTCGTGCTCGGTGTTCAGGAGCAGCGTGATGACCTGCGTGCGGCCCGTCCGCAGCCTGCGCGCGGCGCGGTCCGGAACGTAACCCAGCCGTGTCGCGGCAGCGGCCACCGTGGCCCGCGTGCTCGCCGCGATTCGCGGATCGTCGGCGAGCGCGCGGGAGACCGTGGCCACGGAGAACCCCGTCGCCTGCGCGACCGTGCGCAGCGTGGGCTTCTCGCCCGTGGCGAGGGCCGGTCCGGTGTCTGTCTCGCGCGGCATCCAGGCTGCTCGCCCCTTGATTGCATCGGCGACCATCATGCCGGGAATTTCAAACGTTTCAATACCCGTTCCTTGCTGCGACCGCGTCGCTGCGGTGCAGAAAACGCCAAGGTTTACAACGGCGTCAGAAATTCACTACGTTGTAGACGCAACAATTGAGGGTTGACTTCGCGCAGATTTATAACGTTTCACTAAGCAAGACCAAGACGAAACCTGGTCGAAAGGGAGGACCGAAATGACCATGACCAGAAGACTTCAGATGAGTGCAGCCGTCCTGGCGCTGTCCACCTCGGTGGCCGCAGCGCAGGGCGTCGAGGTGCTGCACTGGTGGACCTCGGGCGGCGAGGCCGCGGCGCTCAACGTCCTCAAGCAGGACCTCGAGGGCCAGGGCGTCGCCTGGACCGACATGCCCGTCGCGGGCGGCGGCGGCTCGGACGCCATGACCGTTCTGCGCGCGCGCGTGACCGCGGGCGACCCGGCGGCCGCCGTGC
>NZ_JBQLZP010000589.1:0-2048 GCF_052168335.1 Roseicyclus sp.
CCCTCCCCTTCGGCACCCGCAGGAAGATGAGCGCCGAGCCGAGCGTGGCCAGCGCGAGGAGCCCGAGATAGGCGGCCGGCGCGCCGAGAAGCCCGGGCGCGAGCAGGAAGATCGCGCGGATCGCGAGGATTTCCGCGATGGCCGCGCCGAGCGCGATCCAGGCCCCCCGCGTCTCGGCGATCCAGAGCCAGAAGCGGATGCGCGAGAAGAGCCACAGGAGCGTCAGCGCCACGATGGCCATGGCGAGGACCGCCAGCGTCGCGCCCATGGGCCGGTCGTTCAGGTCGAAGATCTGCGCGTAGATCATGTTGGCGATCATCGTGCCGCCGGACCCGCCGACGAGGCGCGGCGTGACGTAGTCGCCCACGGTCGGGATCGACACGATGAGGACGGCGGCCAGCACGCCGGGCATGGCGAGCGGCAGCGTCACGCGCAGGAAGGTCATCGTCTTGCTCTCGCCGAGATCGCGCGCCGCCTCGAGGAGCGAGCGGTCGATCTTCTCGAGGCTGACGAAGATCGGCAGGATCGCGAAAGGCGCGAAGGCGTGGGCCAGCGTGATGACGACTGCGTTGGCGTTGTAGAGGATGAAGGAAAGCGGCTCGTCGATCACGCCGAGCGCGAGGAGCGAGCCGTTCACCGGCCCGTCATAGGCCAGGATCACGCGCCAGAGGAAGACGCGGATCAGGTAGCTCGTCCAGAAGGGAATCGTGATGAGGAAGAGCCAGAGCGACTTGCGGTCGGGCGCCACGTGGAAGGAAATGAAGTAGGCGACCGGGAAGGCCAGGACGACCGTGACCGCAGTGACCGTGGCCGAGATGCGCAGCGAGCGCAGCATGAGCTCGCGATAGAGCGGGTCGGTCAGCGCCTCGGCGTAGTTCGACAGCGTGAAGGTCCGGTCGATCGTCAGGAAGCTCTGCGTCCAGAACGAGAAGAGCACGATCGTCGCGAGCGGCGCGGCGAGCAGGAGGAGCGCGTAGACCAGCGGCGGGGACACCGCGAGGAGGCCCTTGCCGCCTTCGCTCCTGAGCGCGCGCGAGATGGCGTTCATGCGTTCAACCGGCCCCCTGTGCCCGTGGCCGTTGTCCGGCCCGGTCCGGGCCGAACATGCGCCCGCGGGGACCGAGACTGCAACCAATGCGGCGCTGCCGCAAGGGGTCGCGTGTGGCCCTTCGCTCAGGCCCCCGCGATCTCCTGCACGCTCTCGAAACATTCGAGGACCGGCGGGCCGTCATACATCCCGTCGGAGGACTTCGCGCCTTTGTGCGCGGCGCGGAAGGCCTCGGACCTCGTCCAGGCGAGGAAGGCCTCGCGGTCGGTCCAGAGCGTGTGCGAGGCGTAGAGGCGCGCGCCGTCCGCGGCCTCGCCCCGCATCAGGTGGAAGCTGACGAAGCCCGGCACGGATTTCAGGTGGCTGTCGCGGCTGACCCACATGGCCTCGAAGGCGTCCTCCTGCCCCGGGATCACGCGGAAGCGGTTCATGATGAGATACATCGGCTTGCCTCCCGGTCCTGGTCCGCTCCCATGGGACGGGCCGAAGCGCGCGGCGTCAAGGCCGCGCGCCCGTTGGCGCTCAGTGCTTCGCGGCCGCGCCGAGGGGCTTGGGCGCCACCTTGCCTTGCAGCAGCGCGGACTCCGTCAGAAGGACCGGGACGGCGGCGGCCGGGTCCTTCTTGGCTGTCGTCGGCTGGGCAAGGGCCGGTCCCGCGAGAACGGCGGGCTTGGGGGCCTGTGCCTCCGGGCCGGGGATCGGCTTGGCCGCCGCGGCGAGGGGCAGCGCCGCGGACAGGATGCAGGTCAGGGCAAGACGGATCATGCGCAGGTCTCCTTCCTTCTTCGCGACTGGTCCGGAACGGGTGCGGGCGGTCTCGCCCCCGCGCACCCGCGGCGGCGATGTGGGAAGCGGTTCGCGCCGGGTGAAGCGGGCTCACGATCTTGTGAGCCGGCCCCGGCAAAGCCCTGCCGGGAAACGCGAAGAGGGCCGCCCCGAAGGGCGGCCCCCTGTCCGTTCCGGTGGCGCGGATCAGCGCTTGGAGAACTGGAAGCTCCGG
>NZ_JBQLZP010000590.1:0-4762 GCF_052168335.1 Roseicyclus sp.
TCCGCATCTAGCCCCCCGAGGAACCCCCCCCAGCCGCACCCGCCGAGGCGGAAGCCGCAGCGAAGGCCGCCGCCGAGGCCGAACAGGCCGCGATGGAGGCCGCCGAAGCCGAAGCAGCAACCGAGGCGCCCGCCGAGGATGCCGAGAAGAAGGACGGTCAGGAATGAAACTCGACGTGATCAAGCTGGACGGCGGCAAGGCCGGTTCGGTCGAGCTCGGGGACGACATCTTCGGTCTCGAGCCGCGCGCCGACATCCTGCACCGCGTTGTCCGCTGGCAGCGCAACAAGGCGCAGCAGGGCACCCACAAGGTCAAGACGCGCTCGGAGACGAGCTACTCGACCAAGAAGATCTATCGCCAGAAGGGCACCGGCGGCGCACGCCACGGCGACCGGAACGCGCCGATCTTCCGCAAGGGCGGCGTCTACAAGGGCCCGACCCCGCGCAGCCATGCCCACGACCTGCCGAAGAAGTTCCGCAAGCTGGGCCTGAAGCACGCGCTCTCGGCAAAGATGGCGGCGGGCGAGCTCGTCATCATCGATGCGGCCTCGGTCGCCTCGCCCAAGACGAGCGCGCTGGCCAAGCAGGTGCGCGAGCTCGGCTGGAAGCGCGCGCTCATCATCGACGGGGCGCAGGTGGACGAGAACTTCGCCATGGCGGCCCGCAACATCGAGGGTCTCGATGTGCTGCCGTCGATGGGCGCGAATGTCTATGACATCCTCAAGCGCGACACGCTCGTGCTGACGAAGGCGGGTGTCGAAGCCCTGGAGGCCCGACTGAAATGAGCGTGAAGCCCGAACACTACGACGTGATCCGCAAGCCGATCATCACCGAGAAGTCCACGATGGCCTCCGAGAACGGCGCCGTCGTCTTCGAGGTCGCGATCGACGCGAACAAGCCCCAGATCAAGGAAGCGGTCGAGACGCTCTTCGGGGTCAAGGTGAAGGCCGTGAACACGACCATCACCAAGGGCAAGCACAAGCGCTTCCGGGGCATCAAGGGCACCCGGAAGGACGTGAAGAAAGCCTATGTGATGCTCGAAGAGGGCAACACCATTGACGTGAGCACCGGGCTCTAATAGAGCGCGGCATCCCAGCGGGCCCGGACCATACCGGGCCCGTCGCATCGGAAACCGGGGACCTTCGGGGCCCTATGCACAGAGACTGCCGGGTCCAACCCGGCGCAAAGCAAACGGAAGACAGGAAGCATGGCACTCAAGTCGTACAAACCGACGACGCCGGGCCAGCGCGGGCTGGTGCTGATCGACCGTTCGGAGCTTTGGAAAGGTCGCCCCGTCAAGGCCCTCACCGAGGGTCTCACGGGCAATGGCGGCCGGAACAACACCGGACGGATCACCGCACGGCGCCATGGCGGCGGGGCGAAGCGTCTCTACCGCATCGTGGACTTCAAGCGCACGAAGTTCGACGTGACGGCGACGGTCGAGCGGATCGAGTACGATCCCAACCGGACCGCGTTCATCGCGCTGATCCGCTACGAGGACGGTGAGCGCGCCTACATCCTCGCGCCCCAGCGCCTCGCCGTTGGCGATGCCGTCGTGGCGAGCGCGAAGGCCGACATCAAGCCCGGCAACGCGATGCCCTTCTCGGGCATGCCGATCGGCACGATCGTCCACAACATCGAGCTGAAGCCCGGCAAGGGCGGCCAGATGGCGCGCGCGGCGGGCACCTACGCCCAGTTCGTCGGCCGTGACGGCGGCTATGCGCAGATCCGGCTCTCGTCGGGCGAACTTCGCCTCGTGCGCCAGGAATGCATGGCGACCGTGGGCGCGGTGTCGAACCCCGACAACTCGAACCAGAACATCGGCAAGGCCGGCCGCACCCGTCACATGGGCAAGCGTCCCGCCGTCCGCGGCGTCGCGATGAACCCGATCGACCACCCGCACGGCGGCGGCGAAGGCCGCACCTCGGGCGGCCGGACGCCGGTGACGCCCTGGGGCAAGGACACCAAGGGCCGCCGCACCCGTGATCGCAACAAGGCGTCGCAGAAGCTGATCATCCGCTCGCGTCACGCCAAGAAGAAAGGACGCTGATCCATGTCGCGTTCCGTCTGGAAGGGTCCTTTTGTCGACAGCTACGTCCTCAAGAAGGCCGAGAAAGCCCGCGAGTCGGGCCGCAACGAGGTCATCAAGATCTGGTCGCGCCGCTCCACCATCCTGCCCCAGTTCGTGGGCCTCACCTTCGGGGTCTACAATGGCCAGAAGCACGTCCCGGTGAACGTCACCGAGGACATGATCGGCCAGAAGTTCGGGGAATATTCGCCGACGCGGACCTACTACGGCCACGCCGCCGACAAGAAAGCCAAGAGGAAGTAAGCCATGGGCAAGGATAAGAATCCCCGCCGCGTGGCGGACAACGAGGCGATGGCGAAGCTCCGCATGCTCCGCACGAGCCCGCAGAAGCTGAACCTCGTCGCCGCCCTGATCCGCGGCAAGAAGGTCGAGAAGGCGCTCAACGACTTGACCTTCTCGAAGAAGCGGATCGCGGCCGACGTGAAGAAGTGCCTGCAATCGGCCATCGCCAACGCCGAGAACAACCACGGCCTCGACGTCGACGAACTCGTCGTCGCGGAGGCCTTTGTCGGCAAGAACCTGGTGATGAAGCGCGGCCGCCCGCGGGCGCGTGGCCGCTTCGGCAAGATCCAGAAGCCGTTCAGCGAGCTGACCATCAAGGTCCGCCAGATCGAGGAGACTGCCTGATGGGACACAAGGTCAACCCGATCGGCATGCGCCTGCAGGTGAACCGCACCTGGGACAGCCGCTGGTACGCCGACACCAAGGAATATGGCAACCTCCTGCTCGAGGATCTCAAGATCCGCGAGTTCATCGAGGAGGAGGCCAAGCAGGCCGGCGTCTCGAAGATCATCATCGAGCGTCCGCACCGGAAGTGCCGCGTGACGATCCACACGGCGCGTCCCGGCGTCATCATCGGCCGCAAGGGCGCCGACATCGAGACGCTTCGCAAGAAGCTCGCCAAGATGACGGACAGCGAGCTGCACCTCAACATCGTCGAGGTCCGCAAGCCCGAGCTCGACGCCCAGCTGGTGGCCGAGTCCATCGCCCAGCAGCTCGAGCGCCGGGTCAGCTTCCGCCGCGCGATGAAGCGGGCGGTGCAGAACGCCATGCGGATGGGCGCGCTCGGCATCCGGGTCAACGTCGCGGGCCGCCTAGGCGGCGCCGAGATCGCCCGGACGGAGTGGTATCGCGAGGGCCGCGTGCCGCTGCACACGCTCCGCGCCGACATCGACTATGCGCTCGCCGAGGCCTCGACGCCCTACGGCATCATCGGCGTGAAGGTCTGGATCTTCAAAGGCGAGATCATGGAGCACGACCCGTCGGCCCGTGACCGTCGCCAGGCGGAGCTCCAGGAAGGCGGCGGGCCGCGCCCGCGCCGCGACCGCTAAGGAGTAGACGAGATGCTGCAACCAAAGCGCACGAAATTCCGCAAGATGCACAAGGGCCGCATCAGCGGAGAGGCCAAGGGCGGGTCCGACCTGAACTTCGGCACCTTCGGCCTGAAGGCTCTCCAGCCCGAGCGCGTGACCGCGCGTCAGATCGAGGCAGCGCGCCGCGCCCTGACCCGGCACATGAAGCGCCAGGGCCGCGTCTGGATCCGGATCTTCCCGGACACGCCGGTGACCTCCAAGCCGGTCGAGGTGCGGATGGGTAAGGGCAAGGGTTCGGTCGATTACTGGGCCTGCAAGGTCAAGCCCGGCCGGATCATGTTCGAGATCGACGGCGTGTCCGAGCAGATCGCGCGCGAGGCCCTGCGCCTCGCCTCGATGAAGCTGCCGATCAAGACGCGCACCGTGGTCCGCGAGGACTGGTGACGGTCGAGAACGCCGACGGCGTTCTCTGACCCGTGCGGTGGAGCGTGTTTGCCCGCAAACACGCGGACCGCACTCCGGTCCGGATTGCGAAGCCCCCGGTTCCTCCGGGGGCTTTTCGTCTGCTCGGGGCGGGTCTGGTCCCGAAGCCCGCCCGTCCGCTGCCCTGACCCGCCGTCGCCAGTCGCGTTCGCCGTTGCGGCGTGACAAGTCCCGCCCTACGAAGGCGCATGGCCAACATCCGCTCCCTCTTCGTCACCCGCCTCTACCACGCCAGGCTCGCCGAGCTCGGGCCCGCCGTGGACGCGGACGAACTTCACGCCTCCTGCTTCTCGATCGCCGAGGACGACGAGGCCGGGCAGGCCTGGTGCGAGGAGAATGGCTATCCCGGCTACACCTCCTATGCGTCGCTGACGGACCTGCCCTGGCGCTTCCCGATCTTCGACACGTTGGTGAAGGCGCTCGACGCGCATGTGGCGGCCTTCGCCGAGGACCTCGAATTCGACCTCGAGGGCCGCAGGCTGGTGCTCGAGGACATCTGGATCAACATCCTGCCCGAGGGCGGCATCCACACCAGCCACATCCACCCCCACTCGGTGATCTCGGGCACGACCTACGTGCAGGTCCCGCCCGGCGCGAAGTCCATCAAGCTCGAGGACCCGCGCCACGCGATGATGATGGCCGCGCCCAACCGGCGCCGTGGCTGCCGCGAGGAACTGCGCGCCTTCGTCTATCCCGGGCCGCAGGACGGCGACGTTCTGCTGTGGGAAAGCTGGCTCCGCCACGAAGTGCCGATGAACATGGACGAGGACGACCGGGTCAGCGTGAGCTTCAACTACCGGTGGGAGTGATCAGAGGGGCTCCGACTCCCGCATGAGCCACTCCGAGAAGGCCGCTTCGGACACCTCGCCTGCCGCCAG